>CAKRAM010000123.1 GCA_934294965.1 uncultured Clostridia bacterium | reverse complement strand
GGTTATGCGCGCTGTCAACTTGTCACGATACTGCAGTGCAACCAGCGGAGCATACTTTTTTACAGTTGTAAGCAGCGACTCGATATTTTGAATTTTCGTTAGCAAATCTTCGCGAAGTTTGTTGCCTTCGGTTTCTCGCATCGCATTGAGTTTTTCCACGGCTTGGTTTGTGGCGGAGATAAGCAAACTTCTTATTTGTCCTTCGTCGTCCTCGCTTTGTACCAATTCCAGCACGTCCGGGCTACGCAGCACCGAAGACACCGTAAAATCGTCCTTCAACTCGGGAAAAAGTTCTTTGACGGTTTTTGCCGCCGCTACGTAACTGCTAGCAAGTTTTGTGTTGACTTGAACTTCCTTGTCCGCACCGTCGGACAGTTTGTAGTTTACGAAAACGTCAACGTGTCCGCGATTTAATCCTGCCGACAGGCAACTGCGAATAACGTCCTCATAGGCGATAAACGCACGCGGAATTTTGGTGGATATGTCCAAAAAACGGTGATTTACGCTTTTCAGTTCTACCGTAAGTTCCCTTACTCCGTCGGTTGCAACGGCTTTGCCGTATCCGGTCATACTTTTCATATGCGATACCTCTTTTTGACTATCTTATATAATAACACTTATTTTGATATTTTTCAATCGATTTGCAATCAAATTGAAAAATGTTTGGACATGTGTGACTTTTGTATTCCGTGTCAAGTGGATATCGAAACTTTATCTTTTCCCAAAGAACATTGATATTTCAATTCTTCCGAATGTGTTTTAGCAAGTCATCGGTGCGATTCTTGGCAGCAGTTTCAAACGGTTGTCATAAGCCCAATAGTTCGGTGAAGCGTGCTTCGTCGATAATCTCTATTCCCAATGCCTTGGCTTTATCCAATTTGCTGCCGGCGTCCTGTCCTGCCACGACCAAGTTGACCGATTTGCTGACCGACGACGCGATTTCGCCGCCGCGCTGTTCGATAAGTTGCGCCGCTTCCGAGCGCTTGTAGCCATCCAGTGAGCCTGTAAGCACGACTTTTTTGCCGACAAACACCCCCTCGGCTTTTTGCACGTGATACTGCGGATCGATGCCCAACGTTTTTAAGCGCGAGATAATGTCCAAATTTTGCGATTCGGAAAAATACTGCACGATTCCTTCGGCAACGACGTCGCCAACGCCGTCAATTTGCGTAAGCTGTTCCTTTGTGGCGTTTTTCAGGCCGTCCACACTGCCGAAACGCGAGGCAAGGTCCTTTGCCGTTACGGTGCCGACATTATCCAAGCCCAAAGCAAATATAAACTTTGTAAGCGGAACGTTTACGCTCTTTTTGACCGAAGAAATGAAGTTGTCTATCTTTTTATCCTTGAAGCCGTCCAGTTCGGCAAGTTCGGACTCAGTTAGTTCGTACAAGTCGGCAACCGATTGAACCGACAGTTTATCCACAAGTTGAGTGACGGTTTTTTCGCTTATTCCCTCTATGTCGCAGGCATTTTTGCTGCAGTAATGAGTGATTCTCGCCACGATTTGCGGACGGCACTTTTCGGCGTTTACGCAATACAAATTTGCGCCGACTTCCTGAAGTACGCTTCCGCACGCAGGACAAACAACCGGTTTCGGAATATCCGTTCCCAGTTCGTCCGCTGCTCCCAGCACCTCCGGGATAACGTCGTTACTGCGCCGAACGAACACTTGACCGCCCACTTTGAGCCGTTTGCGCGTGATATCGCCAAAGTTGTTAAGCGTGGCGCGCTTTATCGTTGCTCCGCAAAGTTCTACGGGAAGGAGTTTGCCTATCGGCGTAAGTTTGCCGGTTCTGCCGACTTGCCATTCCACTTCTTTAAGTTCGGTTGTGACCTGTTCGGCATCGAATTTGTACGCCACTGCCCACTTGGGGAATTTGTCGGTATACCCCAATTCTTCGCGAACGGCATAATCGTTGACTTTGATAACCACTCCGTCAATCAAAAAGTCCAGTTTGGACCGCATTTGCCCGATTTTTTCGATTGCCGCCTTTATTTCCTCAAAGGTTTTGGCGGTTTGGAACACGTAGTTGGTTGCCATTCCGCACGACTTCAAAAAGTCTACGAGTTCGCTTTGCGAAGTCGGTTTTAGCCCCACTTCGTAGCCGCTGCTATAAAACACCACGTCCAAATTGCGTTCGGCGGTGACTTTGGGATCAAGATTCCTGAGCGCGCCGGCTGCGGCGTTACGAGCGTTTTTGAGAGGATTGTCCGCATGGACGGCGTTGTAGCGTTCCAACACCGAAAGGCGCATTATGCCCTCTCCTTGCAGTTCACACTTCCCCTTGAACGGAATGGTGAGCGGGACGGAACGTATAGTTTTAACCTGTTCGGTAATGTCTTCGCCCTCAACGCCGTTACCGCGAGTCGACGCGCCGACAAACCTGCCGTCCTTATAAGTTACGTTGACGGTAAGGCCGTCGTATTTAAGTTCGACGGTAAACAAAACGTTGCCGACTGCCGCAACCACCTTGTTTACCCAATCGCGAAGTTCGCCGAAGGACTGCACCTTGTCCAAACTGTACAGGCGCTTTAGATGCACGTGTTTTTGAAAACTTTTTAGCGGTTCGCCGCCGACACGCCTTGTGGGACTATCCGGCAAAACGATACCTGTTTGTTTTTCCAACAAAACAAGCCTGTCGTACAGGGCGTCGTAGGTGGTATCGGGAACGGCCGGCTCGTCCAAAACATAGTATTTGTACGCCCATTCGTTCAACTGATTTACCATTTGTTGCATCGTCATAGAATTTTTACTCCGTATAGTAATTGCGCATTAAATGCCGAAAGACATTTCGCCTGTCGAAAACCGCTACTTTATTACGGTCATCGGAGCGAATTTTACGTTCAGTGCCTTTTTGCCTACGCTTTTGAAAACGACTTCGGCAATATCCTTGTCGATTTTCATAATTATGCCCTCGCCGAAGGCTTTGTGTTCCACAATTTGCCCTACGCGATATTGCTTGATTTCCGCGTCGGTTTTGCCCGGGTTGGGCACTGCGGAAGGTCGGGGCTCTGTGTTGTTCAGTCTATCCAAAAATTTGTCGTCCGCCAGTTGCCTTTCGGTTGCAGGTTTACGCTCCGGCAGGACGACTTTTGAGGCTTCGGAAAAATACTTGCTTGCCAGTTGGATTTTGCGCTGTCCCCACAAACAGCGAGAACTTGCGCGGGTTAAATACAGCCGTTTTTCGGCACGCGTTAACGCAACGTACATAAGACGGCGTTCTTCGGCAAGCCTCTCGGCTTGGTAGGTTGACCTTGTGGAAGGGAAAATTCCGTCCTCCAAACCTACCACGAAAACGTTTTTGAACTCCAAGCCCTTTACGGCGTGAATGGTTGCCACTGTCACGTAGTCCGAACTGTCTGCTTCGTCGGTGTCGGAATACAAACTGACCGTTTGAAGATACTCGGACAACGTCGCTTCCGGGTTGCCCTGCTCGTATTCGATAACCGATTGCTCGAATTCGTCCACGTTGACGGCGCGTTCCTCGTCGCCTACGTCCGTGTAGGCTTTGCGAAAGTCCAAAACATCCAGCGCGGTGTGCGTGAACGCAGCAACCGAAGTGCGCTTTGCCAGTTCTGTAAGCTCGGTAATAAGTTTGTAAAAATCCAGCAATTTTGCCCTTGTGGGCGCATTGAAACGCTCCAAATTGCGTTCGTCCGACGTCACTTCCAGCACCGAGATACCCATATCTGCGGAAAGTTCGGCAAGTTTTTTCAGTGAAGTGTCGCCTATGCCACGCTTACGGGGAACGTTGATTGCGCGGTAGTACGCTTCATTGTCCGACGGGTTGCAAATGAGGCGGAAGTACGCCAAAATGTCCTTAATTTCCTTACGCTCGTAGAATTTGAACCCGCCGAAAATTTTGAAAGGAATGTGAGCGCGTTGCAATTCCTGCTCGAAGGAGCGAGAAAGCGCGTTTATGCGCATCAAAATTGCAAAATCCTTGTACCTTGCGCCCAAATCCGCCAAGCCTTTTATTTGCGCAACAACAAAATACGCTTCGTCCTGCTCGTTGTAGGCGGTGAACAATTGCGGTTTTACGCCCTCTTCGTTGTCAGTCCACAAAACCTTGTCGAACCGAGAGGGGTTTTTTGCGATTATGGCGTTGGCAACCTGCAAAATGCGCTTAGTGGAACGGTAGTTTTGCTCCAACTTGTACACTTGGCAATCAGGGAAATCCCGTTCAAATTTTTGCAAATTGTAGGCGTCGGCTCCGCGCCAACTGTAAATAGATTGATCGTCGTCGCCCACCACGAACACGTTGCGATACTTTTCGCCCAGCATTTTGAAAACGTTGTACTGAACTTTGTTGGTATCTTGAAATTCGTCGATAAGTATGTACTTGTACCTATCCCGATATTTTTCCAAAATCTCCGGAAAATCGGCAAACAGTTTGTGAACGTAATACAACAGGTCATCAAAGTCCATTGCGTTGTTTTCAGCCATTTTGGAGCAATAACTCTTGATAACTTCCAACAGTTTTTGGTGGTCGTTGCTATCTACCGTTTTTTGCAGTTTTTCAATTTGGGAAGAAAGGTAGTCGTCGGCTTGCATGGCACGTTCTAGGTCGTCCATCACGTCCGGCGCATTGTTTTTTATTTCCGATATGCTGTCGCAAAAGCCTTCCACCGTGCTGCCGTCGCCGTCGTCCATAACTTCCTTTACGATTTTTTTGACGACGCTCTTTTTTTCGTCCTCGGTATAGATGGAAAAATTACTTTTGCGTCCCGCTGCTTCCGCTTCCCTACGCAAAACGGTTGCGCAAAAAGAGTGAATTGTGGAAACGTGCATATATTCGGAATGGCAATCGAAATCCGCCAAACGACGTTTCATTTCGTTGGCGGCTTTGTTTGTGAAGGTTATTGCAAGTATTTCCGAAGGGGAAACGCCGCATTCGCCAACAAGATAAAGTATTCTGTTTGTCAAAACGCGCGTTTTGCCGCTACCTGCTCCGGCTAGGACGATTGTAGGCCCGAGAGGTGCGGTTACGGCTTGTTTTTGCGCATCGTTGAGAGTTTGTAAATTCAATTTATGCCTCTACTTTCCCGATTTTTTGGAGGGTTTGCGGTGAGCCAAAGCGGCGGACGAAACGTCCACTCCGAAGCCCTTGCCGTGTTTTGCTATAAACTTCTTTTGAGCGGCAAAGCCGAAACGCCCCAACTTTTTGCCTATGCGATAGTAATCGCCGTGTTGGTAGCAAACGAGATTTGCCTTTTGATAGTCGATTTTGCCCTGTTCGTCCATAATAGACTCGTCGGCATGAACGGCAACTACATCCGCCAAAAACATATCGTGCGAACCGAGGTTCAACACGTCGAACACTTTGCACTCTATGCACAGCGGGCTTTGTTCTATCATGGGGCAATCGTCCAAATTGGGCGCGGGAGTTTTGACTAGATTCATTTCGGCAAATTTGTCGAAGTCCCTGCCGCTACGGATTCCGCACCAATCGCAAGCGGCAAGAAGTTTTTCGCTTGTGAGGTTTATCACAAATTCTCTTTTGTCCAAAAGCATTTGGTAGGAATGGCGTTCGTGACGAACGGAAACATACATACGCGGCGGATCGGAACAAATTACGCCCGTCCACGCCACTGTGATGATATTGGAATTTTGCATACTGCCCAGCGATACCATGACCGCAGGAAGCGGCGCAAGCAAAGTTGACGCTTTTACTTGAATTTTGCTCATATTCCCTCAAAAAATAATTTGCCGCTAATCGGCTTGATACGGGCACAAAAACCGCTCGATTTGCTTCAAATTTGCCTTCCCGAGCGTCGTTTGGCATACTATGTTACTGATAGTATCGTATAAATCCTGCGGAAACAAGCACAAAACGGTCACTTTGTCCCCGTAGATAATGTTTTCGATAACGCACCGACCGGTCAGCGCGCGCTTCACCGGAGGCAACAGCGAATAGTCCAAAACCACTTCGGCGCGGATACAATCTACGAACTTAAGCCGAGTGCAAAGCTTCAAAACCGAGGCGGTTGCACCGCTATATGCACGAACCAATCCGCCTGCGCCCAACTTGATTCCGCCAAAATATCTTGTTACCACGACGCAAAGCCTATCCAAAGAATTTTGCTTTATGCATTCATACATCGGCATACCGGCTGTGCCTTGCGGTTCGCCGTCGTCGGAAAATTTTGCCTTTTCGCCCACTATCCAAGCGTAGCAATTGTGGGTTGCGTCAAAGTACTTTTTGCGCTTCTCGGCAACGAACGCCGCCGCTTCTTCAACCGAATCGACCTGCTTTGCGCATGATATGAAACGGGATTTTTCGATTACGATTTCGACAATAGTTTCTTCTTTGCCGATTGTTACGTACTCTTTCATTTAGCCTCCGCCAAGCAAATTTTTGCAAACCGTTGTTTTTTTTAGTCCTCTATTACCACGCGCAAGTGAACCTTTTTGCCCTTGTGCAGAACAAATTCTCCTTTTGCGGCAACTTGGGCAGGAAGTGTATACGAAGGCGAAGCGACTTTTTCGTCGTTGATTGCAACACCGCCGCCTTCCACAAGTCTGCGAGCCTCGCCGTTGGACTTTGCAAGTCCGCATTTGACCAAAATATCGATGGCGTTACCCGGCGCGGAAATTTTGACAATCGGCATATTTTCCGAATCGTTGGAAAAAGATGCCTTGACTTGTGCCAAAACCTGCTCGGCAACGTCCTTGCCGTGAACGACTGCCGTAACTTCGTAAGCAAGACGCTCCTTGGCAGTGTTCATACGCTCGTCGTTATGCGCGCAAAGTTCGGAAATTTCGTTTAGGTCCATAAAGGTGAGCAACTTCATGCAGGTTTCCACTCGGTCGTCCGGCACGTTGCGCCAATATTGGAAGAAATCATAGGGAGAAGTTTTGTTTGCGTCCAGCCACACCGCTCCTTTGGCGGTTTTGCCCATCTTTTTGCCTTCCGACGTGGTAAGCAGCGAGAAGGTTGCGGCGTAGGCAGGCTTTTGCTCCTTGCGACGGATAAGGTCCACGCCGGCAAGCATGTTGGACCATTGATCGTCGCCGCCGAGTTGCAAAGTGCAGCCGTATTCGCGATTCAAATGCAAAAAGTCGTACGCTTGCATGAGCATGTAGTTAAATTCCAAAAAGGTCAGACCTTTTTCCAAACGTTGCTTGTAGCAATCGGCAGTGAGCATTTTGTTTACCGAGAA
>CAKRAM010000122.1 GCA_934294965.1 uncultured Clostridia bacterium | reverse complement strand
TAGTAATTCATATTACCTCCTGTGTTTTTTGTGCATTTAAGCACGTTTGTAATTTTCTTTTGCATATGTGCTTTTTGTTACAGCGACCGCAGCCTAATAACAAAAAACACGCAACCGACGACAAAATCGGTTGCGTGAGTCTCATTTTTTAGAACATTGCCAGACGGAATTGAACAAACAAACCGACGGGTGTTGGCAGGTGTAACGCAAATGCGCAAATTACTCACTCACATATTCAATTGAACGTATTATACAGCATAAACGCAAAACAGTCAAGTACAAAAACCGCCAACTTGTAAAAATTAGCCGCACTGCCGCCGCCCGCTTTGACAAATGTCGCCTCGGGTGCTACAATACAATACGTATCACGGCACGCAAGTATAACCGACGGCGTTTGTTTGTACGATAGATTTACTTTTGCAAAGTACAATCCAAACCGACGACAAAGCATTTGTTTTTTGCGTGCAACTTTTGTGCCGAAAATCGTTCGGCAAAGGATATATATGGCAAAACAACTTACAATCACCGTACCCTTATACGAAAGCGACTTTGATTGCAATCAGTCGCTAAAACATAGCCGCGCAATGGAATTGATGCAAAACGTGGCAACAGATCACGCCGCCTCCATCGGGTGCGGCTGGAACGCGCTGGACGAGCAAGACATGCTGTGGGTTTTGTACAAAATAAAACTGCGCTACCTGAAAGTTATAGACAAATCGATAAAATCGATAACAATCGTAACCACGCCGCAAAAGCCCGAGCGTTTGCTTGCCGAACGCCAATGCTATGCCTTGGACGAAAACGGCAACAGGCTGTTTGAATCGGTGGCTATGTGGATGGTTATCGGCAAGAGCAATCGCAAAATATTGCCGATCAGCCGTTTGGAAAACTACATAAACGGCGAATTTGGACAAAACACCGTAAGTTTGGACAACAAATTTTGCAAAGTTGTTGCAGACGACGAATTTCGTTTTGCCTACGACTTTGTAGTGAGGCGCTCCCTTTTGGACGCAAACGGACACGTGAACAATACGCACTACGTAACTTTTGCCGAGGACGCACTAAGCTGTCCGCAAAAATACAGTCAAGTGGAAGTGACGTTCAACCACGAACTTAAACCAAATGCCAAAGTTGCGGTACTGGTAAAAGAAACCGATTGCACCGCCGAGGTTATCGGAACAAGCGACGGCGTACAGTGTTTTTCGGCACAATTTACCGAGTAGCGCCTTTATGCAGGCACCATGGCAACATTGCAAACAAAATATATTTTGCAATTTTTCGTCGATTACTTGCATATACGCCGTTTTTGTTGTACACTGTATCAAGTTAATTTAAGGAGAATTTACCTATGAATAAAGCGGTTGCCGTTGTGGGCATGTGCGGTTCGGGAAAGAGCGTTTTGTGCCAATACTTTTGCGATATAGGTTGGCAAAGCGTCTACTTTGGCGGCGTTACGATGAACGAACTTAAAAAGCAAGGCATACCCGTAACCGAACAAAACGAACGCAAAATGCGCGAGGGACTGCGTGAAAAGTTGGGTAAAGGCGCGTTTGCAATCATCCTGAAAGAGGAAATTTTGCAAAAACTGCAAAAGAGCAACGTTGTGCTGGACGGGCTTTACAGTTGGTCGGAATACAAAATTTTGAAGGAAGTTTTGGGCGACAACCTTATTGTTTTGGCAGTTGTTACCGATTGCGCAATCCGCAAACAACGTTTGGCAACACGCACTATTCGTCCGCTTACCGCCGAGCAGGTGGAAAGTCGCGATCAATCGGAAATAGAAAACTCCGAAAAAGGCGGACCGATTGCCAAAGCCGATCACTTTGTTTTGAACAACGGCACGGAAGAAGAACTTGCCGAACAGTTTAGAAAGTTTATTAAAGATTTCGGTCTGTCGGACTAGACGAGGTTACCATGAGTAAGACCATAGAAGATATATCCAATTTGATTTTCGACTACTACCCTTCGGTGCGCAAAACGTTCCGCAATTTGGTCACGATAAAAGGCATCCCCATTTCCATGACGCAACTGACCTGTTTGAACATAATTGCCAAAAACGACAGGCTTACCATGTCCGAACTGGCGGAAAGCCTTAATATGAGCAACCAACAACTTACAAAAGTTGTGGACGGGCTTGTGGAATTCAAAATGGTCAGTAGAGTTTTCGACGAAAAAAATCGTCGCAAAGTCTACGCCGAGGCAACCGAACTCGGCAAGCAAACGCTGATTAAACTTCGCAAAGAAATAGACCTTAAACTCGGAAGGTGGTTGCAAAAAATCTCCGACGACGAAGTGGACACGCTGTACGAAAGCGTTGCTCACATTGCAGGCTACTTCGGCTACGAAGGCGATAAATAAAAATTGAAACTAACACAAACGAGGCTATCGATTTCGACAGCCTCGTTTTTTTTCGTATAACAAAATAATAGCGGCAACTTTGCGCTTTGTGCGCTTCGGCGCACAAACGGTTACAAAACGCTGAAATCAGCAGTAGGCGCACAACACAAACAATTTTGGGCACGACAACACACACGCAAACGCCGTAGCATAAGAAAATTGCATCGAAAGTGTTAGTTGTCGGAACTAATTAACGACAATTGCCACTAAACATATTTTCAAACGTCAACATGGCAAATTTGCACATCTTTCGGCATTGCGGTTTTGGGCGTTAATCTATTTGCAAAAGGTCGCGAACCACTTCGCCCGCCGCGATGAACCCTGCCACAGGAGGGACGAAAGATATACTTGCCGGCGTTTGACGCTTGCCCGGAGTCGGTTGCATAAATTTTGGCGTTTGCGGCAACTCCTTGCTGTACACCACTTTGAGTTTTTTTATTCCGCGCGCTTTAAGTTCCTTGCGCATAACCTTGGCAAGCGGACAAACCGACGTGGAATAGATATCGGCTACTTGAAATTCCTCCGGATGCAGTTTGTTGCCTGTACCCATGCAGGATATTATCGACGTACCTACTTGGTTGCACGTGACCGCCAACAAAAGTTTGGACGTTACCGAATCGATAGCATCGACAACGTAGTCGAACTCGGCAAAATTAAACTGCGACACCGTTTGGGCATCAAAACGCATAACAAGAGGCACAACATTACAAGTGGGGTTGATTTCGGCAATGCGCTTTGCGGCAAGTTCCGCCTTGGGTTGTCCCACGGTAAGCGAGGTTGCGTATATTTGCCTGTTTACGTTGCTTGTGGCAATGACGTCGTCGTCCACAACGGTAAGTTTGCCAACTCCGGCGCGCGCCAACGCCTCGACGACGTAGCCGCCCACTCCGCCCAAGCCGAACACCGCAACGTGTACGCTTTTAAGTTTTTCAGTCGCTTCCGTTCCTATGAGCATTTCTTCGCGAATCAAATCCATACCGCACCTCCCGGTGGCAAACGTTTCCTGCCAAGCAAAAGCCATTGCATAGCAAACAAATCGGCTGCATCGCTGTGGTTTTTGCATATTTCAACAAAATTTTACCGCCAAACGCGCCGATTGTCAACGAGAATAGCCACAGCAAAGCTGCCCCCCCCCATAGGCATATCGATTGCAATTAGGCACACACTACTTTTGCAATGTGCCGTAACGTCAAAAAACTTTACGGCGTACTATTTAGCGAGGAATTGCAATTGAAGTGCAAAATTTTGATAAATGTCGACAGCGGCAACTGCGGCAAAATAGACGTGGAAAAGATAAAAGATATTTTGCAGTGTCCAAACGCGCAAGTGCAACGCTTCGGCAGCAATTGCGATTGGCACTCTGACGATTGCGACACGGTAGTAATTTGCGGAGGCGACGGCAGTTTGAACCACGCACTGCAAAAAGCAAAGGGAAAACGCATTTTTTACGTTCCGTGCGGCACGCTTAACGAATGCAAACGTCTGGGGAAAGAAATAACAACGATAGGCAACGCCAACGGAATGCCTTTCGGCTACGTGTGCGCTACCGGCAGTTTTACTGAAATAGGCTACTCCGCCAAAAACAAGCACAAGCAAAAACTAAAAGCGCTTGCATACCTTCCGCAAGTGATAAAACAATACAAAAACCACAAAATCCAAGCCAAAATACAAGTGGACGAAAAAACGTTCGACGGCGAATATACGCTGATTATGGCAATAAAGAGCAAGCAGTGCTTCGGATTGCCGTTCAACCGCTGTTACGACAAAAACAAAGGCTTGTACCTACTGGGGATAAAATCCTTCAACGGAAACGATTTTGCCACAAAAATCAAAATGTTCCCCACTTTTTTTAGAATTTTCTTTTGCGGAATAAGCAAACCGACCGTCAATTCCCGTTGGTTTTTGCTGCCCTGCAAAAATGCAAAAATCACATTGAGTGAGCCGCAGGACTTTTGCTTTGACGGCGAATGCGTAACATTGAAAGGCACGATTTTCGTTACCGAACAAGCCGTTTCACCGCCGATAAAAGAGATTTTGCCCTACTGAACATACATACATTTAGAAATTCCGTTCTTTATCATCGGCTGTATTTGGCAATAAATCGGCTTTTACCGTGATAAAACGCCATCACACTGCGCCTACTGATGACATAAAAATGCCGCACCCGAACACGGATACGGCATTTGAATTTGTAAGCGACTGTTAGTACGCCCGCGCAACGAGCGCAACAACAAGTTTATCCGACTTTTTTCCACAGCAAGTGCAAACGTCTTGGAATGGTTCTTCGTCCAACATAACGCGAACGGTTGCTTGGTATTTCTCCTTAAAAGCGGCTTCGCAAGCGGGATCTTGATCCCACACCACTTTGGCAAAGCATTGTTCGTCCAACACTTGACCGAGTTCTTCCATGTTGTGAGCGATTTTTACGTGACTGTCCCTGAACGCCAACGATTTGTTGTACATATGCAACTGAATTTCGTCCAAAAGCGCGGACGCTTGTTCGGCAACGCTATCAAGAGCAAACGTTCCCTTTTCGCATGTATCGCGTCTGGCAAAGGTTGCAACGCCGTTTTCGATATCTCTGGGGCCGATTTCGATACGAATAGGAACTCCTTTCATTTCCCACTCGTTGAACTTCCAACCGGGGGATTGATCTCTTACGTCCAATTCCGTGCGAATGCCCGCCGCTTTGAGCGCGTTGGCAACTTCGGTTGCTTTTTCCGTTACGCCCTCTTTGTGAGCGGCAACGGGGATAACGACAACTTGAATGGGAGCAACTTTGGGAGGCAAAACCAAACCGCGTTGATCGCCGTGCGCCATGATAAGCGCGCCGATCATACGGGTGGAAGTTCCCCAACTGGTTTGCCAAACGTACTTGTGAGTGCCGTCCTTATCCAAAAATTGAATATCGTAAGCCTTGCTGAATTTTTGTCCGAAGAAGTGGCTTGTGCCTGCTTGAAGCGACTTGCCGTCCAACATCATTGCTTCCATGCCGTAGGTTGCGTCGGCGCCGGCAAACTTTTCCTTTTCCGACTTGCGACCGATGAAAGTGGGCATTGCCAAAACATCGCGAGCAAAGTCACGATAGAGATACAACATATCCATCGTTTCCTTCATCGCTTCTTCCTCGGTGGCGTGTATCGTGTGACCTTCTTGCCACAAAAATTCCGACGTGCGCAAAAACGGACGAGTTGTTTTTTCCCAACGCACCACGTTTGCCCATTGGTTAAGCTTTAGCGGCAAATCGCGATAACTGTTTATCCATTTGCTGTACATATTGCAAATGATCGTTTCGCTTGTGGGACGAATGATTACCGGTTCGGCAAGTTTTTGACCGCCGGCAACCGTTACGACTGCAACTTCCGGGGCAAAACCTTCCACGTGTTCGGCTTCCTTTTGCAACAAACTTTGCGGAATGAGCATCGGGAAATACGCGTTTTGATGTCCTGTAGCCTTAAAACGGGCATCCATTTCGCGCTGAATGTTTTCCCAAATAGCATAGCCG
>CAKRAM010000121.1 GCA_934294965.1 uncultured Clostridia bacterium | reverse complement strand
AACGAACGATACCGTAGTAGATTCCGTAAAAGGACGTACACCAGCCGAGTTTGTATTTTTTGCTGCGCGTAAGCACAAACATACAAATCAAAAAGCCGATTAGGTTGCAAAAACTTTCGTAAAAGAACGTTGCTTGATACCAGCCTGCTCCCCCGGTGGAATATCCGTGCGCGGCATCTATCCAAACGTACAGTCCGTTGAAGCCGTGATCTCCCGTTCCGCCGAAAATGCTCCACAAATTGAAGAAATCGTTATAGTTTGTGGAAACCAAATTTCCGTACGCTTCCTGATTGAAAAAGTTACCCCATCTGCCCAAGCATTGCGCAAGCATAACCCCGGGTATTATCGCGTCGGCAATTATGCGGAAATCTTGCTTTTTTATTTTAGACACAACGTATGCTGCTATATACCCTACGATAACGCCGCCGTAAATACCCAACCCGCCACTGCGGAAATCGAAAAACGTGGACCAATCCGACGTTCTTCCGCTCCAAGGGAATATGTATACGTAAGCGCGAGCGCCCAAAACGCCCAAAGGGATGACGGCAATAGCGTATATGGTAATATCGTACGGATCGTACCCTCTCTTTTTGAAAAAATGCGCGGCAACCAAAATTGCCAAACACATTCCCGTGACGATTGCCAAGGCATACAAATATAAGTCAAACCCAAAAACGGTTATCGCGGGATGGCTTGTATACCACTTAAAACCAAAATTTTTGTTGCCCCAAACGTAATCCGAGGCAGAAGCTGCAGCAACTAGATTTACCACGATACATTCCTCACAATTTTCGTGTTTATTATTATACTTTCTTTTACAAATAATGTCAAATAAACGACTACACTAATAAGCAAGATACACCAAAACAACGACGCGCGTTTTGTTTTAATTTGTTCGATTTTCACTCAGTCGCACAATATCGCCGACTAAATTAGTTGGTAAGTAATCCAATCGGTATAGCAACATTACCATGCACATAGAAACACAAACAAAATTGCCCATTTGTGGCCTCCCGACGCAAAAAAGATAGCGCTTTTGCTTCAAATGTGTTAAAATACATACTAAACGAATCACATCTTTTGCCTGTCGGCAAAATCTTCCTAACGCATACGTGTTTGCACAAAAACTAGCATTTTTGCCTACTAGTATGTAAAATCGTCAGTTACCCTTGGCGCACTGCGCACACTTTCAGATGAACTTGCTATATTATTGAATTAGCAAACAAATCGATTACACTTCGAATATGAAATACTCAGAAGTAATAACACCGCAAGCATACTTTCAACATTTTGTGTTACATAATATGGAAGCGGATTTGTTACGTATCGAAATAAACTCAAAATTATTGCTCCGGTTTAATACAAATAAATCGGCCATTTGAGTTTGAAGTTAGATGGCTGCAAAATGCCGAAGGAAAACAAGCAGTTAAAAACTGATTGTATTACAAATTATTCAAACAAAATGCCGATTGCGATTGTGCAAATCGGCATAGAATTTGGTGGAGAGAAATGAAAAATACCCAAAACGATAACGTTAAACCCAACAAACAACAACGCGCCGAGCAAAAAAGACAAATCGCCGAAGAAAAGGCGGCAAAGCGCAAACAGCTGAAAGACGCGAAACTTGCCGAAATACTTGCAAAAGCGCAGCAACGAAAACAGGAAAGACTGCAAAAAGAAAAACAATTGACCGAAGACGAGCGGCTTCAACTAAGATTGCAAGCCATTGCCGAACGTCAAAAGAACAACAAAAAATGGTACAAATTGGATAATGCCGCTCTTATGTACCCCATGATTTCTCGCGAGGAGGGCATTTCCGTTGTGAGGCGTTCGGTACTACTTAACGATAAAGTCGATGCGGTAAATTTGCTACTTGCGGTAAACGATATATGCGGACGTTTTCCCACCATTTGCGGCTGCGTAAAGAACGGTTGGTTTTGGCCGTTTATCGACAAGCCATCCGTTCCGATTGTTGTAAAAAAACAAACAAAACTTCCCGGAAGACCAATGAAATTGGACTCTCGTCGCAGTCAAATCCGCGTCAACTACTACGAAAATCAAATTGCTGTGGAATTTTTCCATTCCGCAACCGACGGTACCGGCGGAATAATTTTTCTAAACTCTCTTGTGCGCAGATATTTTCAACTGTTGGGGATCGACTCGGACACAACAAACTGTTGCGACTATAGGGATACACCCTCACTTGAAGAAATCAGGGACAACTTCGCTATGGTGGCAGTCCCTAAAAATCCACCGCCGTGTCCTAAAAAAGTTAAAAGCGTAACGATAAAAGGAACACCTCTTGCAGGGAGATATATGTGCGTACGCGGCATTTGCAGCGCAAGCGAATTACAAAAAGTCGCTCACGAGCACAGCGCTACCATAACCGAATTTATCGGCGCGGTGCAGTTACTTTCGCTTGCAAAACTTGCAAAAGTCACAGCCACATCGGACAAGAATCCCATCAGAATACTTGTCCCCGTAAATTTGAGAAAAATGTACAACGTTGAAACCGTTCGCAATTTTTCCAACTACATTTTCTATCAATACAACGGACAAGACAGTTTGGACGAAGTAATTGCCGACGTAAAACAGCAAGTTGCGGCTCAAATGACCGACGACTATTTTAGGGGCATGGTAAGTTTTAACTACAACAGCGAACAAATTCCGTTTTTGAAAATCGTTCCGTTACCGATAAAGCGACTGTTTTTGGGAATGATAATAAACGGACGTGGCGACGGCACCGTAAACTGCTCCACCTTGTCCAACTTGGGCGTAGTAAAAGCGCCGAAGGAGTTTTCCGAACACGTTTTGCGCTACGACTTTATGTTAGGAAAGCCTGCAAAGAACACAGTCAACTTTACTGTAGCAACTTACAACGACGTATGCGTAATTTCACAAATTAATCCGTTTGCCGAAAAGGATTGTGAAAAAACATTTTTCCGCACGCTTGCGGAACTGGGCATACATTTGGCAATGGAAAGCGATATTTGGGAGGACGCGGAATGAAGTACTGTAATAAATGCAAAGTCAACGTCCACAAAGAACTGGATAACTGTCCGCTTTGCGGCTCGTACCTGGACGAAAAATACGATAACGACAATTGCAAAATTTACGAGCAAATGGACAATGTAGTAAAAACACCTACGTTGAAACACGTTTCCTACGTGCCGTTTTTTAAGCACAAATTCAATTGGATACTAATTGTCTTAGCAGTGCTGTGCGTGGTACTTAACGTGATAATTACGCCTAATTTGTACTGGTCTTGCTACGTTGCAATCAGCGTATTTTCCGTAATATTCGGCATTATGGGGCCGATAAACAACCACTTCAAAATAGCCAGAATCGCCAGAAGAGTTGTGCCTGTCGGAACCGTGTTCGGCATACTTCTGAACTTGGGATTGAATCATTGGTCCTTCCCAAACATTGCACTGGAATACGTTTTGCCGTTCTTTTACGCTGGCTGGATAGTTGCGCTGGACTTTTTGATAATATTCAGCAGGCATCAAAACAGGCAATTGTTTTCCACTATGATTGTTTGCACGCTGTTTGCAATTTGTCCGCAAATAACCTATTGGATTGCAGGCATTTGGAAAATTGAGACAACCACTCTTATACCTTTCGTCGTGTTCTTTGCTTCGATAATCAACGCAGTGATAGTATTTATCGTTTGCACGCGTTCGTTAAAAGAAGAAATGGAACGCAACCTAAACTTGTAAACAATTTCAATCTATAAAACATAAAAATGCGGTATGAAATCTTACTTCATACCGCATCTTCAATTTCGTTGTTTTGACTTGCTGTGCCATTTTGTGACGGAACATCGCACAAATATGTAATTTATAATCGGATGTTTTGTCAAATTGCATGCGAGGAACAAGCAATCACAAACTAAATTATACCCTCAACGTAGCTTTGCGCGTCAAACTCCATAAGGTCGTCTATGCCCTCGCCTACGCCGACAAAATACACGGGGATATCCATTTCATTCTTGATTGCAAGAACAACTCCGCCTTTTGCCGTACCGTCCAACTTGGTTAAAACTATTCCGTCAATATCGATGGCTTCGTTAAAAATATCCACCTGCGAAATTGCGTTTTGTCCCGTTGTTGCGTCCAGCACGATAAGATTTTTTCGATCGGCTTCAGGAAACTCTCTGGTGATTATTCTATCAATCTTTTTAAGTTCTTCCATCAAATTCGTCTTGTTGTGAAGTCGTCCTGCCGTATACACCAAAATCACGTCGGTTTTTCTGCTCTTTGCCGAGGAAATAGCATCGAACACCACCGCCGCAGGATCCGAACCTTCTTCGTGCTTGATTATACGCACTTTTGCACGATTTGCCCACACTTCAAGTTGCTCGCCGGCTGCCGCCCTGAACGTATCGGCAGCGGCAATAACCACAGATTTACCCTTTTTAACGAAAACATTTGCAAGTTTTCCTATCGTTGTGGTTTTACCCACACCGTTTACTCCGGCAACCAAAATCACACACGGATAGTTGCATTCAAGTTTTTCGTCACCCAAAATGTCGCACAAAACTCGACGTAGATATTCATTGGCACGCTTTGCATCCGACACGGAATCCTTTCTCATACGTTCGCGAAGTTCCGAGATAATCTTTTCGGTTGTTTCCTCCCCGATATCGCTACCGAGCAAGATGAACTCCAATTCGTCGTAAAAATCGTCGTCAAAAATACCGCGTTTGAACAACTCGTTGAGCTTAAACCCTATTCTTTGTTTTGTCTTTTTAAGTCCGTCGATTATTTTTTGAAAAAAGCCCATTGTTACCTCACTGCTACATAGCTTGCTTGATTGCTTCCGTAAGTTTTACGGATACGATTTTCGATACGCCCTTTTCTTCCATCGTTACGCCATACAAAACGTCGGCATTTTCCATTGTCGGCTTTTTGTGGGTGATAACGATAAACTGCGTCGACGACGAGAATTTACGAAGATACTTGGCAATTCTTTCGGCGTTTGCATCGTCCAATGCCGCTTCGATTTCGTCCAGTACGCAGAACGG
>CAKRAM010000120.1 GCA_934294965.1 uncultured Clostridia bacterium | reverse complement strand
GACATCGAAAAACTTATGAACGCCGTTCTTGCAAAAGGCGAAGTGGTGCTTGCTCAAACTCCCGACTTGTTGGAAGTGTTGAAGCGCGCAGGCGTTGTAGATAGCGGCGGATTTGGACTTATCACCTTGTTCAAGGGGCTTATTATGGGCTACTTGGATCAAGAAGTTTCCGGCGCGGAGGAATATTCTCCCGCAATCGAAGCAGGTTCTACAAAATCTCAAAGTATCGATTCGGCTTTTCCGGACGATTCCGAGTTGATTGTAGACTACGAATCTTTGGGCGAATTGGATTTCGGCTACTGTACGGAATTTTTCATTATCAATATCAAAAAGCGTACAACCGTGACGGATATCGACAAATTGCGCGATTATCTTAACGATATCGGCAACTCTGTAATTTGTATCGGCGATTTGTCCTTGGTAAAAGTCCACGTTCACACAAACAACCCGGGCAAGGCGCTTTCCAAGGCACTCACTTTGGGCGAATTGGACAAAGTTAAAATCGAAAATATGATGGAGCAAAACCGTCAACTTCGTGCCAAGTACGAAGCGGAACGCAAACCTATCGGCATTTTGTCGGTTTGTGCAGGCGACGGCTTTGCTGCAATCTTCAAAGATTTGCTTGTAGACCAAGTTATCGAGGGCGGTCAAACTATGAATCCGTCCGCGGACGATATTGCTCAAGCGTGCCGCAAAATCAACGCGGAAAACATCATCATTTTGCCCAATAACAAGAATATTATCTTGTCGGCGGAACAATCTCGCACTTTGGTGCAAAACCGCAACATCTTTGTTCTGCAAACAAAAGATATTCCTCAAGGGCTTGCTGCGGTTTTGGGTTATAATCCGGAAGCGTCCCTTAAGGACAATTTGGAAAATATGTCCCAAGCGTTCCACGAAGTTGACGCAGGTCAGGTTACTTATGCCGTTCGTGATACCAACCTTGGCAATATCTCCATCAAAAAAGGCGATATTATCGGTTTGGATAAGGGCGATATCGTAACAACCGGTAACGACGTGGAAGGCGTAACGACGGCGCTTGTCGACAGTATGCTTACCGAAGACAAGGAAGTCCTCACTTTGTACTACGGTCAGGACGTAACCGAGGAGCAAGCCGAGGCGTTTGCCGATCGTATTCAGGACACTCATCCGGAAATCGAAGTTATTCTTCACTATGGCGGACAGCCCTTGTATTACTACGTACTCAGCGTAGAATAAACCTGCCTTCAATTGCATATTATGCGGCATCGAGTTTTCGATGCCGCTGTTTTTTTTGTCTTGTCGATTGCGTTCAATTATGTTATTGCTAAATATTTACAAATTTTGCAGGTATATCGTAAAATTATTATATATTATCTCATTTGCAACAACAAATTAGAAATAAAATGGTGAACAATGTGTAAATTATTCAATTATGTGTTTCAAATAATTTTACAATTTTGCAGGAGTATTGTCAAATTGTTAAATAATTTTCTAATTGGCAACGACAAAATTAAAAAAAATGACGCAAAATGTGCATATTTTTCCATTTTTTACGATTATAGGCAAGTCGGTGTGATTTTGACTTCAAAACGATATTTCGCTTGACTTTGCATATATTGCAACCACCGGCACACACTATGCGCAACACGTTTGAGGTGAAAAATGAAACGATTTGTGCGACTGTGCCTTGTTGCTGTACTGATAATTGCAATATCATTGCCGTTGGGTTGTACTGTATTTGCCGACGAAGTGTCGCTTCGTTATGCAAACTGCGATTTTTCCTCCGATGCGCTGGACATTCTTGGTGTAGGGACAAAAAAGAATAGAGATATTTGCCAAGTGTACCTAGGCGGTCAAGCCTTGGGACTTACTATCGACGGCGACGGAGTGACGGTTATCGGACTAAACGAATTTGTCGGCGAGGACGGCAAACTTTGTTGCCCTGCACTT
>CAKRAM010000119.1 GCA_934294965.1 uncultured Clostridia bacterium | reverse complement strand
GGACAAGGAACTGCGCGAACGTTCGGAAAACCGCAGCAGTGTAAAAATCGGCATCGCGCCCATGGCAGGCAGCGTGTTTTTGTATCCTTTGGTAAAGGAAATGCGTGCCGCGTACCCGGGCATCGTTCCCGATTTGAGGGAGTCCGGCAGTTTGGAACTTCGTCGTTGGTTGGATTCCAACTCAATCGACCTTGCGTTCGGTACTATGGACTGCATGGATTCGGCAAAATTTGCATCCTACACGCTGGGCGAGGAGGAATTTATGTACTGCGTGCATAAGTCCCATCCGCTTGCCAATCGAGAAAGAGTCACTTGGTCGCAAGTTGCGGAGTACAGCGTTTGTATGTTCCGCGAGGACAGCTATCAAAACTCTATCATCAAACAAAAAGTTGCCGAGTTCGGCTTGTCGCTTAACGTTTTGATGTATACAAGCCAACTCAACAGCATTTTCACCATGCTTGCCTATGGTGAGTGCGGTGCGTTTTTGTTCGAAAAGGTTCTCAAAAAGGATTCCGACTTTGTTGCAATCCCCATCGAAGATCCCGTTCGTCTTAAAGTTGGTTTGTGCTGGGACGGACAGCAACAGGAAAGTATTCCCGTCCGCACCGTGCGCAAGTTTTTGATATCCAATTTCAAAAAGAATGCCGAAAATCAACAATAGAGTTAAAACATGCTTGCAACGAATAACTTTGCTGTTTTCCAAATCGGAAGCAAAAACGCAGATTTTAGCAACAAATCGCAAAAATTAAGCTGCAAGGCAAAAAATATACAGTAAGGGGCTAATGCCGTCTAACAGGAGAATTTACAATGAACATATGGCACGATATTCCTCGTAACAGAATCAACACCGACGATTTTTATGCAGTAATAGAAATTTCCAAGGGCAGCAAACTTAAGTACGAATTGGATAAACAAACAGGTCTTTTGGTTTTGGACAGAATTTTGTATACGTCCACTCACTATCCGGCAAACTACGGCTTTATTCCCCGCACGCTTGCAGACGACGGCGATCCTATGGATGTGTTGGTTCTTTCGTCGGAAGCGATGATTCCGCTTTCTTTGGTGCGTTGCTATCCCATCGGCGTAATCACCATGACGGATAACGGCTCTCGCGATGAAAAAATCATCGCAATTCCGTTCAGCGATCCAATGTACAACGGCTACAAATCCATAAAGGAATTGCCCTCGCACATTTTTGAGGAAATGCAACACTTTTTCCGCGTTTACAAGGAACTGGAAAACAAACCTACGTCCGTTTCGGAAGTTGCCGATGTGGACGACGCAAAAGAAGTGGTGCGTAAGTCCATCGACGACTACATTCAAAAAATCTTGACGAAAATGTAACTACATATTTCGCAAACAAGGCTTCGCAGCGCAAAATAACAATCAGTTGGAAGAATGCCATGCCAAAGGCGAACATGCTTTTGGTGATTTGCTCGTAGTCGGTGATTGTATATCGGAAGTATTTGACAACGTACGAACAGTACTGTGCGTGAACTGACGATTTTTCCAACTCGAAAACAAAACCGATTGAATTTTCGACAATTTCGCAATGGTTTGAATAATTTTGCCTACAGTCGAAATATTTACTTCTTAACGTGTTGCATATCGTAACAATCAAAACGCAGGTCCAAGTTTGACCTGCGTTTTTTAATGGTTTTTTGTAGCGAATAAAATTTGTAAAAATTGTTAATAATTTTTTGTGTAAAATGCTTGACAATCCGTAAGAGTGTGGTATAATGTTAGCAGTTAAAGAGAAAGAGTGCTAACAAAACGCCAGCACGATTGCCAAATACTCCGAGCGACAAGCGTTTGCAACACAAGCAAACCGGCTCGGCGCGGCGGCAAATCTTTTGCCAAATCTATTTTAAGGAGATATCTATTATGAAATATTATCTTGAACGTAAACATAACGACAGTTTGGAAAACGCATTCGACAGTTTCTTCCGTCCCTTCTACGTGGACGAGGAAAGCGCACTTATGAAAACCGACATCAAAGAGGACGAAAAAAACTACGTTTTGGACGTAGAAATGCCCGGATTCGACAAGTCGGAAATCGCCATCAAGTACTCTAACGGTTATCTTACCGTTTCGGCTAAAAAATCTTCCGAAGAAGAAGGCAAACGCTACATTCGTAAGGAACGTTCGGTAAGTTGCTCTCGTAGTTACTACATGGGTGACGTGGATGAAAAGCAAATCAAAGCCAAATACGAAAACGGATTGCTGGTCGTAACCGTTCCCAAGGAAAAATCTGCCGAAGAACATCATTCCATCGTTGTGGAATAACACAATTTTGCGGCTGTCGCGTATGAGGCAGCCGCTTTATAATTACAATTTTAACGACGGACAAGCAAATCCGTCGTTATTTTTTTATAAACACTAATGAGTTCAAAGCAACTGCTTGTGCGTTATATATTTGGGCGCAGTGGTGTGTATGTAAAGTTCCGCAATGGCATTTTCGTGTACAGTGTCGTGCCTTATTTTTCGGTTTTATTGTTTTGATACGGTGATATAAGTGCGCGCATGAGCCTATTTGTTATTTGTTTTGCGTTTATTCAAGTTGCTTTGAGCGTATCGCCAATCATTGCATAATACAATCGCTTACAATTTGCTAGCAAGAATATGCAATTTCGCAGTTTTACATATTCAAAGCGCAAAACGCCAGTTATTGTAATAAATTAGCAACGATTTGAGAGATTTTGCCGACAGGCAAAAGACTTATTTCCTATGGGTTGAGTTTCCATTTATAGCGTTTCGGACGGATTGACAGTTTTGCGCTAAACTTTTGCGTATCTTTGTATCATTTCTTTCAGTGTTGATAGGTGCAATTCCTCGTCCAAAATTATGCGGCCGATTAGTTCTTCCACTTTTTCGTTTTTAAGCACAAACAACATCTTTTTGTAGTCGGATATGGCGTTCATTTCGCTCATAATGTCGTCGGCAAGCATAGAGTACGGCAACTTGCTGCGGCTTACGCAATCGGCGGAGTACCATTTTGTCGTGTTGGGGCAGGTGGTGTAAAGTGGATTTACGCCCAGTTTCAGCATTGCCTTTCCAAGTAACTCCAAGTGTTGCATTTCCGAAACAGAAATGGATTCCAACGTGTCGGCGTCGCTTTCGTCAAAATCGGCAAAATGCAGTTTGTGATATCTGTATTGCAAAATCGCCGTCAATTCCCCGCTTGGGGTGGCATACGCAAAGGATATTATTTGTCCGCTTCTAACGTCAACGGTCAGGTCGTCAAGATTGGGGTAGGGAATATCTACCGATAGTGGTTTCATGCTGTTCTCCTTGTTTTGTTGATTGGTCGGTTTTATGCCGAAAATGTTTTGCGTTTTTAGTAGTAACGTGGTGCTGAAAAGCGGCAAGTTTGGTGCCGAGTTGTGGCTTTTATTCGGAAATACTTAATGTTCAAACCGTTTTTGCCGAATAGCGTCGGTTTGTTGTGGTTGGCAAGAACTTTTGCCCGCATTGCCACGCAGTTCGCAATCCGCTGTATGGTATGACGCATCGCAAAAATTAGTTACAATCGTTTGGCGGCAAATGGTTGCGGAAGTTACAAAGCGTGTAAAAATCAAATTGACTTGCCGAGCAAAAACGGCAAAAAAGAATATGCGTATGTGGGCAATCGGAGGGCAAACGCTGCAAGTTATTACAAAAAACGTATGCAAAAATGCGCAAGCAAGCATACGTTGTAGTATGAAAACAATCAGCGTAACGATAATTTGCAAAAACGAACAGGACACCTTGCCAAGGCTTATCAAAACGATAACGTTTGCCGACGAAATCATCGTGGCGGACACGGGCTCGACCGATAACACCGCCGAGGTGGCGCGCGCTTTGGGCGCAAAGGCGTTTTTCTTTGCTTGGCGCGACGATTTTTCCGCCGCCCGCAACTATGCAATATCCAAGGCAAACTGCGACTACGTTATGTGGCTGGATGCCGACGACGTAATCCCCGATGAAACAGCCAAAGCAATTCAAAAATGGAAAACGTCTTCGCATCACGCCGACTTCGTGTACATGCGGTACAAAAGCGAGGACGGCAGTTTTTGGTTTTGGCGCGAACGGATAATTCGTCGCTGCAAAAAGTGCCGATTCAAGGGATTTATTCACGAGGCGATAGTGCCGTTCGGTCAAACCGAAATGCTTTTTGCCGACGTCGTTCACAAGCCTACGGGTAGCCACGAACAACGAAATTATCAAATGTATCAACGACGGCTTTCGGCAGGCAAACGGTTGTCCGCTAGGGAAAAGTACTACTATGCGCGCACTTTGTCGGATTGCGGCAAAAGCCAACAAGTCAAAAATTTGTTTTTGCAATGCGCTCAAAACAAACGTTTGTACAACGTCAACCGCGCCGACAGTTATTTGCAAGTGGCAAACATATGCTTGGCGGAAGGCAACTTACGGTCGGCATATAAGTTTGCATTGCGTTCCGTTGCGCTTTGTCCGTCAGTTCCGCAGGCGGCATGCACCGTTGCATACTGCCTGTTTTTGCAACAAAACTACGCATATGCCGAGCAGTGGTATTTGTTTGCAACTCTTGCTCGCCCCGTTTGGGGGTTCAACAGCAACTATTATTCCGCGTTTTTGCCATACGTGCAACTATCCGTGTGTTGCTATCGGCAGGGGAAATACTCACAGGCTGCAATTTGGCACAAAAAAGCCAAGGCATTGTGCCCGGATTCCCCGACAGTTTTGGCAAACGACAAGTATTTTTCCGTTTTCGATAGCGGTAATTAATTAAACGGCGAGTTGGTAATTTGTTGCAAACTCGTAGCGTAACTAACGGGAGAGCGCGTTTTGACGAAACCGACGCCAATTTTTATAATCGATAAAAACTTGCGGCGTTTGGATGACAATGCAGAGCTATTTGCGGATAGAGTGGAAAGGCTCAAGGCAATTTTTTCAAAACGCAAAAAACGTGCGCAAAAGATGCTCGATTGCAAAATTTGTGTTCACGGCTTGACACGTTTGACAAGGCAAATTATAATTGTATCTGTAGAGTTTCGGCTTTTTGCTGCAGTGGCAAAATTTTAGGTGTCGGCAATCGCGTTTTTAGCGTGTCGTTCCTGTTTTGTTCGGCAAATTTTTCGGATATTATTGCAATCGATTCGCGCGGTTTCGTGCGTGTTTAGTGCGTGTAGTATGCACTTAACGGGCAAATTTGCCAAAAATATTTATATGATAAACGATTTTGCATCGATTTTTGGACAAGCGTCCGCAACCTTAACCGTCGTGCATTTTGCATTTCAATTAGTGGCAGGGTTGGGCGCGTTTTTGATTGCCGTCAAAATTATGTCGGACACGATGAACCAACTTGCCGGCGTGGGACTTAAAAAACTGTTCGGCAGGCTTGGCAACAACAAACTTGCCGGCGTGGGGATGGGTACTCTCACTTCGGCGGTGTTGCACAGTTCGGCAATAACCACCGTAATGGTGGTAGGGTTTGTAAATGCCGGCGTAATGGCTCTTACCGAGGCAACCACAATCATCATGGGCGCCAACATCGGAACGACTTTCACGGCTTTGGTTGCCGCACTGGGAACAAGTTTCGACTTTATGACCTACGCAACGGTGCTTGCGTTTGTGGGGATATTTATCAATTCGCTTGCCAAGTCGGAAAAAGGCAAAACCGTCGGCTATATGACGGCAGGCTTGGGACTTATTTTCGTCGCTTTGCAGTTTATGAATTCGGCTTTCGACGTCGTCAAGGCGGACGAGCAGGTTATGACCGCAATCAAGTCGGCAATCGCGGCTGTTTCAGGCGATAACGTCGGTTGTTATTTGCTGATGGTGCTTATCGGCATCGTGCTTACGTTTTTGTTGCAATCCAGCACGGCGCTCACCACGATTTTGATTTCCATGGCGGATATTTTTTGCCTAACCAACGCTTCGGGGTACGTTACCGGCATCACCAACGGCGTTTTGTTTATTATTCTCGGCTCTAACATAGGCACGTGTTTCACTACGATAATTTCTTCCGTCGGCGCAAACACCAACGCAAAGCGCGCGGCGGTCATTCACTTGCTGTTCAATGCCACGGGGTCGTTGCTGTTTTTTGTTTTGCTGTCGGTGTGGAAAACTTTCACTGCCGACACTTTGAACGTTTGGTTCGTCGGCAAACCGGGACTGCAAATAGCAGTGTTCCACACGGTGTTCAACGTTTCCTGTACCGCGCTGTTTTTGCCCTTTTCCAAAGTATTTGTGCTTATCGCTGAAAAGTTGCTGTCCGACCGTGCCAAAATGGACGATGAAAAAGAGGATACGGTATACATAGACGACAGATTTTTGCCCACTCCCAGCATTGCCGTGCAACAGTCCAAAAAGGAAGTCTGTCACATTGGCGAACTTACCATTCAAACCTGCGACGTTGCAATCAACGCGTTTTTGGAAGGGGACGTTTCCAAGGAAAGCGACGTGCAATCGCGCTTGCGCCAAATTTCCGTTTTGAACAAAAAATTGGTGCAGTATTTGGTAAAAGTTTCGGCAAACGCCACGACTACCGAGCATAGCGAAGGCACTATTTCGGCTTTGTACTACGTACTCGGCGACCTTATGCGTATCGGCGACTTGTCCACGAACGTGCTAAAATACACAGCAAAAGTCGTTTCGGGGGAAATAACTTTCAGTCAAAACGTTTATCCGGAAGTGCAGTCGATGTACCAAAAAGTGCGAGAAATGTTCGGCGTTGCGATGCAATGTTTTCTCACAAAGGATAACGATCTGCTTGCCGACGTGGAAAAGCGTGAGGCGGAAGTGGACGGCATTCGCAAAAGTTTGGTAACGGCACATATCGAGAGGCTCAACAACGGCGAGTGTAACCCGGCAAGCAACGGCGTGTTCATCAATCTTGTGGGTAATTTGGAACGTATGGCGGACCATATCACGTTCATTGCCGAAAGTATAAAAAACAATCCGGCAAACTAGCCGTGCGGAAAGTGTTTTGATTAACGTTCAAAGCGGCTGTTTATTTTGTGCGGCGTAAGACAGTAATTGGCTGTTTTTGCCTGCAGACTCCGTACCTTTGCCGCAGGTTCTTGCGCAACTCTTGCACCCCGAACTTCGGAGACCGAAAACCCCGTGCTTTGCGTGGATAAACAAGAGGTTTACTTTGGGATAGTACTATTTAGTAGTTTTGTAACGATGTGTTGTTGCGGCAGGCTTTGGCGCAAGCGCACGGTCGGATAATTTCGGTCAATGTTGCCGTCGGAAAAAAGTTGTGCAATTGCCAAACTTAATGGCTGCAATGCCCTCAATTGAGTTGATAAAGTTTTTCTTATATGTTATAATATAAGGTGTTAGATTTGCGTTTGGCGGCAAGGCTGGTTTGGTTGCTACACGCTTACCGTAATAACTACAAGGAGATATCGAAATGAACAAAAAGAGTATCAAAGACGTAGACGTTCGCGGCAAAAAATGTCTGGTGCGTGTGGATTTTAACGTACCGATGAAAGACGGCATCATCACCGACGAAAACCGTATCAACGGCGCATTGCCCACAATCAAATATCTTATGGAACACGGCGCAAAAGTGATTTTGTGTTCTCACTTGGGCAAACCTCACAATATTTTCACGCCCGGTTTCAAACTTAACAAAAAGGAAAAGGCAGCGCTTGAAGCGCTTCCGGAAAACGAACGCAAAGAAGCAAAAAAGCAAATGGTGGAAAAGGCTTTGAAGGGCGACGCCAAAAAGTTTTCGCTTAAACCCGTTGCCGATCGCCTAAATCAACTTCTGGGCGGCAAAGTTACCTTTGCTACCGACGTTGTAGGTCCGGACGCAACCTTTGCGCAAGCGTCCGGAC
>CAKRAM010000118.1 GCA_934294965.1 uncultured Clostridia bacterium | reverse complement strand
CGACAGTCAAACAATCCTGACACTCTCCGAAGTGTCGCTCCATGCAGGTGGCTTCGTTTACAGGATCGTTTTTTTCCACAACTTTGACATGCCTTGTCGGGTCGATGGGCGTAATTTGCGTTTCGGGTAGGTAATTACATCGTTGGCATTTTTTGGCGGCAATGCCGGTTTTGGTGCAGGTTGCCGCAACCGATCGGTCATTGTCATTTGTAAGACTGTGGCTTTGCGCCATGTAATAGACATCCTGACTACAACGACGGCATTTTCTGTACTTTTTGAAGCACAGTTCGGGGTCTGTACTGTCAAGGTAATCGTACACATATTGCGGTTTGTCGCCGAAGGTGTGTCCCAGCTTGTCTAATGCGGTGTTTTGCACGTCACCGCAGCCGTCACATGTGGTTTGTTTGTTGCCTTGTTCCGTACAGGTCGGTTCGGTGCGTGCCGTTTCGACGTAGTTATGCGCATTTTTCGGCAAGGCGATCGTTTCGGTGTAGTCGCAGTTTGCGCAACGCTTTATTGCTTTGCCTTCGTTGGTGCAGGTGGGATTCTCGATGGTTTCGGGGGCATCGAGTCGATGATCGATTTTTGCAACCGTATGTTGATTTTTTGTACCGCAAGCCGAACATATCTGTTCTTTCAGTCCTTCGGTAATGCATGTCGGCTCTATCGGGGTTTGAAAGTTGCCGAAGTTGTGTCCCTTGGCACGTAGAGGAATACCGCTTTTTTTGTGACCGCAAACGGTGCAAGTGCGCGCGCCTTCGCCGGGCTCTGTACATGTCGGTGCAAGTACGATTTCTATGTCGTTGTAGATATGGTTGTTTGTGCCGCACTCGTTTGCGTTGCAGGCAGTAAACAAGCATACAACGCAAACGAGCGACAATAAGCACAAAAACAGTTTTTTCATAGTATTGAATCCTCCTGTTTTTAATTTTTAAAACGGTTTATAAGTAAAAGTATTTCCGTTCATATCGTTATATTAGTTAAAGAGCAACAAAAAAGCGCAAGGGAAAAGTCGTTTCTCTGCGCTTATTTATAGTCAATACGTAATTCATAGGCGGTTACCTCCCGTCGAGAGTTTTAGTTTTTTTATTGAGTTAGTTTGGTTCTTGTACTGCCTCTTACTAAAATATTTTTGACGTTTCGGTATTACTACCAAAAACTATCGCGTATATTATAGCACAAAATTTTTTATTTTTCAAGTTTAAATGCGCTATGCTATGTCAAATATCTAAAAATTAGCCATTTGTTCCGTTTTAAGCTGTTTTTATTGCCGTCAAGGTGTCTTGGTAGAATATACATCGTTCACTCGTTATTCTCGAATCAAGTTGTGTTTTTAGCATTATAAGAGGTGATTATACATTATTTTTACTTATTGCCGCCTGTAAGACAATATTTCTGTTTGATACGATTTTGCCTGCGCCAAATCTTTGTGCGGTTCGCATTGCAGAGTTTGGCAATTTCAATGCAAGTTGAAAAGAAAAAATAAATTTCTACCATAGACCATATGCTGATAAATCAAGTACGTCAACAAAATGCGCCCGTTGACAAAATGAGTACGACGCGTTATTATTAGATAACAATACAAATTGTAGTTGAAAAAGCATCACTCTTACACAAATACGACCTCTTTGGTTTGATGAAACAATATTATGATTAACTTACTGAACGTAACTTTTCAAGAAGAATACAAACGGCTTGATAAACTGTGCGCAGACTGTTTTTCCGGCACTGAAGGCGTTTCGGAATATATCCGCCAAATGGAAGCCACACCATTGCAAGATCGGGAATATGCAATCGACTTTGATAACGATTACAAACAACTTAAACACATGCGTTGGATAAGAAATTGCCTTGCTCATGAAGTGGGCAGTATGGAAGCGGATATTTGCACCGACGACGATTTGGATTGGGTAAAGGGCTTTTACGAAAGAATACGAACGGGGACGGATCCCCTTGCACAAATTCACAAAGCAAAAATCAAAACAACTCATCATTATCAATACAATCAATCAAAAATTCATTACGAACAACATCAAAAAACACAAAAAACGCAGCAACAGCAGCACACATCACAACACTCATACTATATCGAGGATGACACTCAACCAAAGCAATCTTTGTGGAGCCGGATTGTTTCGTTTATAAAAGCATTATTTTCATAAATCAAAAAAATAAGGATTACTTCATCATCGCCTCGTTACAGACGTTGGCATATAAAAATAAGACTTCTTTCCAATCGACGACATCTTGTGTTAAAGATTAATAAGAAGTCTTTTGTTTTGTTGTAAAGAGGCAATTTGTTTATCTGCGTTTTTCGGCAATTGAATATTTTGTATATATAACGGATTTTTACACACATTTACTATGCCACAAACCGCATTTCTCCATAATATAAGAATGAATTCCGTAAAAACAGAATTCATTCGCCGGAAATTGAAATTAAAATTTTTAACTAGGACATTAAATTACGCCAAACAAAACGACTAGATAAACAGCAGCGACAATGCGATTGCAAACTGCGCAACGTAGTAGGTTACGTGATTTGTGACGATAAACAGCCGACTTTCCGGATTGAGCGCACCGCTTTTGTTGTATTTTTCCGAGTGAGAAAAGTACGTCGTGGACAAAATCAGGTCGGAAACCACAAAACATACCGCGCCGACGACAAGGCACGCCGTGTGAGCGGCACATGGCGAACTGTTTAGCGTAAAGAAGCAGTATGCGGCAAAGTACGCAAGCAAAAAGGCGTACGCTGCCGAAATAAAAAAGAACTTTCCGAATTGCATTTTAAGCACTTTTGTGGTGACAAGCATCGTTATCGCCGCAAGCGCAACGGCAACAAGTCCGCTCCAAATTAGCGCCTTATAGTTTCCGCTTACAAGCACCGCCGCGGCAATGTAGGCAACGTGTCCCATGCCGAAACTGCTCATGCCAACAAACGTCATGTTTTCGCTATCGGTCTTAAATTGCGGCATAACGTCGGCTTTGGATTGAAAATAGATGCGCAAATCCAGCGTGATATCCCCCAACAACCCGGCAACCAAGCCGAACACAACGAGAAGTTGTGCCGGCAACAGGTCAAGTTTGGCGTTTTCCGCTATTGCCATGAGGGCGCACGCCACAAAACACAACGACGTTACCGTTTTTAGCACAATTGCTTTGGTTCCGGAATGCTTATTGCGAACAATCAAAAAGAGCAAAAGCATCAATGCGCCCAATGCGACGAATATGTATGTTAGCATAGCCGTTTCTCCTTTCGGCACTCCGTTAAACTTGCCGTTTTTCTTTCGTATAGCATTATAACATCATTAAGCGAAAAATGAAATACCGTTCTTTTTCATTATTGATTATGAAAAACCGCTTCAAAACGACGTTCCGAGGCACCAAAGCAAAAAGCCGCAAACACATTGCTTGCGGCATGGCTATTTAGGTTATTTTTCGTCGGCAACGTCTTTATGACCGAGGTAATCGACTGCCTTGTCGAGTTTTATCGTCATGCGACTTCGCCCTATACAAAATGCGCCGTTCGGCACGTCCCTTTCCACAGTTGTTCCGCAGGCAACAAAACAGCCGTCGCCCACCGTTACAGGGGCGACCAAGCAACTGTTGCAGCCGATGAAACAATTTTTGCCCACTTTGCTGCGATGTTTTTTTACACCGTCGTAGTTTACGAAAATAACGCCGCAACCGACGTTGGTTTTTGCGCCCACTTCCGCATCGCCAACGTACGCCAAATGGCTGACTTTGACGCCCTCGTGCAACGTGCTGTTTTTGATTTCCACAAAGTTGCCCACCCTGCAGCCTTCGGCAACAAACGCGTTTTGCCTGAGGTGCGCATTGGGCCCGACCGTGCAGGTATCGCCCAGCACACTGTCGGTTATTCGTGAAGCGCGCACAACCGTTCCGCTGCCTATAACCGAGTTCTCTACATAACTGAAACTGCCAACAACGCACCCGTCGCACAACACGCTGTTGCCTTTTACCACGGCAAACGGCTCTATCACCACATTTTTGCCCACCGTAACGGTGCTTTCCACAATGCCGTTCAATGTTTTTCTCCGCAGTATTATACTAAAAAAACCATGCCGTTATGCGGCGGAATACTTTTTTACCAACCTAAAACACAGCACCGTCATATCGTCTTTGGGAGTTCCGCACAGTTTTTTTGCGCGGGCAAGCATGTACTCGGCAATACTTTGCGGAGTGGTGAGCGTGGTTTGCGCCAGCGCCGAAGCCACCGCCGAAGGACTGTCGAAACAATCCACAACCCCGTCCGACAGCAGCACCACCAAATCCCCGTCGCACAATGCTTTTTTGGTTATGGACGGTTTCATTTCTTCCAACACGCCCAGCGGCAAACTGCTTCCGCTGATAAGTTCCACCTGTCCTTTGCTTTTTACCAGCCCCACCGTTGCGCCCAACTTGATGAAATCCGCCAAACCGTTGTATCTATCCAACGCCACTATATCCACGGCACAAAACGTTTCGTTGCCCACGCCCGAGAGCAGTTTGTTTATACAGGACAAAATCACGTCGTTATCGAACCCCGCGCGGTAGAAACTTTCCACCAACCCGATTGCCGTAGCCGATGCCTTTTCCGCGCCGTTTCCGCTGCCCATTCCGTCGCACAAAGTTACTATGCACTTGCCGTTGTCCGTTTGCACCACCGAGTGCGTATCGCCGGAAGCCTCGCTGCCACCCTTAACAGCCGATGCCACGCCGAACTCCGCATCGTAGTTTGCGTCCACCTTCATAACGACGTTAATCCATGCCGCACTGTCCGTTTGTTCCAGTTTGTCCACCACAACTTTTTGCTTTACCAAGCCGCTTGTAACTTTGCAAATTACGTCGGCGTTAAAATCTTTTTGGGAAACGGTTGCGATTATCGCAAGCACACCGCTCTGCGCGATTATCGTTGCGCCCACACACATAACGTTGTGAAACACCAACCTGTCCACAAGTTCTTTTTCCTTGTCGGAATCGTAGCCTATGCGCCCTTTGCAGTCCGAAGCAAGACTGAGCAACAAATCCGACACTCCGCCCATTTGTTCGCCCAAAAGAAGTTTGCTTCCGTCGGCTTGCTCCGCCTTGTCCACGTAGTCCAAATATATGCGAGCCTGCGTGTTTACGTAGGAAATGAGCGACGATACTTTGTTACATTTTACCGAAAGCGTTTGAGGAACGTCCAATATGGAGCATTTGCCCCGCCTAACCGCACTGCTTGCCAAACTTTGCATTGCGCCTTCCGTTTGAGCCAAATCGGTGCGCCAACACTTTTGACGGCGTTCGCAATCGGCGCACACCGTTTCGACGCACTGCCTGACTATTGCCACTTGCGCTTGCTCCGGAGACACATGCCCCGCCGACATGGAGTAAAACGCGTTTTTCATCGATAAAAAAATATCCGAAAGTCTGTACAGCCTGCGCGATACCGTTGTTCCTAGTTTGCTTTGGACGGTTTTACCCAAATACTTTTGCGCATCGCCGCAAAAATAGTCGGCAAGATACTTGTACACAGAACCCGGGATAACGACAAACACCAACACCGATACCAGCGTAGGAGCAAACACCAACGTTTCAAATCGACCGTGCAAATTCCAAAAATAGGACATAATTACGTCCACCGCAACGACGGACAATGCCCCCACAAACCGACTTAACCTGCAAAACGCAACGGCGCAGGCAGCCGAAACGACGGCGCAAGCAAACGCTCCGAATTGCGACGTTGCCAGCACGTTACCCAAGCCCACAAGCGCACTTGCCATAAGCGCAACTTCCGCCTTGAAAACCACCGTGCAAAACAGCGCGCAAAACGGAATTACCAAGTAGATTGCTTCCATTCCCCAAAGAGTGATTTTGGATATGCAAAAACTCAAAACAACGGCAAAAATCGCAATGCAAACAAGTTCGTCCAAGGCAGGTCGGTAGTTAAGCCCCCGCTCAAAAACGGCGCGAAAGGCATACACCGAAACGTAGGAAAAGGCAATTCCGCAGGCAACGTACAACGTTTTGTCAAACAAATTGAAATAGTCGGTAAAGCCGTAAATCAAATAGAAAACATTGGCAAGCAACAAATACAACAGCAAATACAACTTGCCTATTTTGCGCTTGCACAACTTGTGAATGAACACGAACAACAGCATCACGGCAATACGCACCGCCGTGTTTATTACCGCCTCTTTGCCGTAGAGAAACGCCCCTACCAGATACGGAACGGCAACCAAAAGAGGATTGGCACAATACAAACCGCCCACAAACAAACCGAAAGTCAACAGTCCGTCCGCCACATTCTGCGAAGTGACGCACAAAGCAACGTAAACAACCAAAAACCACACCGTTTTTGCCGAAAGTTTTTTGCTCACGATTTTCCTCCGTGTATACAAAGTGACACCCTGTGCCGATACACGCAAAGAATAACCTATATTTGCATTTGCTTTTGGTCGAAATTTGGCAAAATCACGCTAATTTTGACCGTTTTTGCTTTTAGCGATTGCAAAATCACATAACCGACAAACAATCGTATCGTAACATGAGCAAGCGCGTCTACTTGCACGATGCAACCACATTTTCGGATAAATGCAACTGTTTTCCGTTTTTTTGCGGAACGTCTTTGCTGTTTTGACGATTTTTGCCCTTATTATGCGCATACGCGTTCAATTTTTGCAATTATGTTTTGGCTACATTGATTTGCACAAAAGGCACGCCGCAATGCCTCCGACCAGGTTGCAAAACAAGGCAATGGCAACCGCAATGCCGACGTTTTTGACCTTCGTTTGCGCAAAATACACCGCCGCCACGTAAAACACCGTTTCGCTGCTGCCCATAATCACCGATGCCGCCCTGCCGACGTAACTATCGGCTCCGTATTGCTTAAGCACGTCGGAAAGCACAGCCAAACTGCCACTGCCGGAAAACGGACGTATGAGCATAAGTCGCAAAAGTTCGGTGGGGATGCCCAAAAGATTGAACGGCGGCGCAACAAACGTTACTATTGCGCTTCCTACTCCACTGCTCGATAGTGCGTTCATCATCAAAAACACGGCAAACAAAAAAGGAAACAACGACGCGGCAAGCGGCACTGCGCCCTTTGCTCCGCCGATAAAGGCGTTGTACACGTTGACCTTTTTTGCCAATCCCCACACAAACACGATAACGATGATTATCGGCACGACATAGTTCATTTCTTTGCCCTTCCATAGGCTATGTTCACAAACAAAACTCCGATTACTGCCGTGATTACCGTTACGATAAACGTGGGCAGCAACACCGACGAAGCGTTTTGCGAGCCGACGCTTGCGCGCAGCCCCACCACCGTGGTAGGCATAAGTTGAATGCCGCAGGCATTGAGAACAAACAACATTGCGCCGCTTCGGGAAAGCGTTTCGCCTTTTTCCAACTCCTTTATAGCCGCAATTGCCGAGGGCGTTGCGGCGTTGCCTATACCCAGCAGGTTGGAAGCCATATTGAGCGATACGTTTTTGCTTGCCTCGGGGGATATTGCGCCGTACAAAAATCGGTTCACTTTGTTCAGCAGGTTGGCAAGTTTTTGCACCGAGTCGCACTGTTCGGCAACACTAAACACGCCCAGCCACACTGCATAGACG
>CAKRAM010000117.1 GCA_934294965.1 uncultured Clostridia bacterium | reverse complement strand
GGCGGAGGTCCGGCAGGGCTTGCCGCGGCAAAAGCCGCCTACGACGCAGGCGAAAAAGATATACTCATTTTGGAACGCGAGCACGAACTGGGCGGAATCCTTAACCAATGCATTCACAACGGCTTCGGACTGCACACCTTCAAGGAAGAACTCACCGGACCGGAATACGCAGGAAGATATATTGCCGAAGTGGAAAAACGCGGCATAAACTACAAACTTAACGCCACCGTGCTGGACGTATCGGCTCAAAAAACCGTAACTTACGTTTCCGAGGCGGACGGACTGGTAACTTTGCAGGCAAAAGCCGTAATTTTGGCTTGCGGATGCAGGGAGCGTCCGCGCGGAGCAATCAACATTGCAGGTATGCGCGGCGCAGGCGTGTTTTCGGCAGGAACGGCGCAAAAACTTGTAAACGTGATGGGTTATATGCCCGGCAAAGAAGTGGTGATTTTGGGTAGCGGCGACATCGGTCTTATTATGGCGCGCCGTATGACCTTCGAGGGCGCAAAAGTCAAAGCCGTGGTGGAACTGATGCCCTATTCTTCCGGGCTTAATCGTAACATCGTGCAGTGCCTAAACGACTTCAACATTCCTTTGTACTTTTCTCACACCGTAACTCAAATAAAGGGCAAAGATCGCGTTTCGTCGGTGGTTGTTTGTCAAGTGGACGAAAAACTTTTGCCGATACCCGAAACCGCAATGGAAATAGAGTGCGACACGCTTTTGTTGTCCGTTGGACTTTTGCCGGAAAACGAACTTGCCAAAAACGCATCGGTGGGGCTTTCTCCCACAACGGGCGGCGCGGTGGTGGACGAAAACCTTATGACCGACGTCGACGGCATTTTTGAGTGCGGCAACGTGCTGCACGTTCACGATTTGGTGGATTTTGTGTCCGCCGAAAGCGAAAACGCAGGCAAACGCGCCGTGGACTACATTCGCGGAGCAACGCCCTGCCAAAACAAAATAGCAATCAAATGCACGGGCGGCGTGCGTTACAGCGTGCCTACTGTGCTAAATAAGGACGATGTCTACGCCGAGCAGTCTTTCAAAATGCGTGTTTCCGGCGTGTTCAAAAAGGTGGAACTGTGCGTGCTTGCCGACGGGCAAAAAGTCTACGGCAAAAAACGCCCGGTGGTAACCCCCGGCGAAATGGAAAACATCACGCTTTCCGCCGAACAAATGAAAACGCTCAAAAACGCAACCGACGTGGAAATTACGCTGATAGGAGGCTAGAGTGATGGTAAAACAAATGATTTGTATCAGTTGCCCGATGGGCTGCCACCTCACCGTGGACGACACCGACAAAAACAATATTATAGTAACCGGCAACACCTGTCCGCGTGGCGTGATTTACGCCAAAAACGAAGTCACCGCGCCCAAACGTATGGTGACGGGTACGGCTAAAGTCAGCGGAAGCGACAAAGTGCTTGTTTCGGTAAAAACTCGTGAAGCTATCCCCAAGGAACTTATTTTCGATTGCCTTGCCCAAATCAAGGCAACCACGGCGGTTGCCCCGGTAAGCATAGGGGACGTTATCATCTCTAACGTTTGCGGCTGCGGTGTGGACGTAGTTGCCACATCAGGCGCAAAAAAGGTTTAGCATCAATCGAGTTCAAACAATATAGTCCAAAGGAGACAAATATGAAATACGTTTTGGCATTGGATCAAGGCACAACCAGCAGCAGGGCAATCGTCTTTAACAAAAAGGGACAAATCGTCGGCAAAGCGCAGCAGGAATTCCGACAAATTTATCCCAAAGCAGGCTGGGTGGAGCATGATCCCCACGACGTTTACGGAACGCAAGTTGCGGTGATTTCCGAGGCGCTTATTCGCGCAAACGCTACTATAGACGACGTTGCCGCAATTGGCATCACAAACCAGCGCGAAACCACTTTCGTGTGGGACAAACGCACGGGCGTACCCGTATATAACGCAATTGTGTGGCAGTGCCGCCGCACTTCCGACTACTGCAAATCGCTTGCCGAGCAGGGCTATGCCGACCTCATTTACCAAAAAACGGGTTTGGTTTTGGACGCTTACTTTTCGGCAACTAAATTGAAGTGGATTTTGGACAAGGTCCCGGGTGCGCGCGTTCGCGCCGAAAAGGGAGAACTTTTGTTCGGCACGGTGGATACCTACCTTATGTGGCACCTATCCAAGGGCAAAATTTTTGCAACTGACTATACCACCGCCAGCCGCACGATGTTGTTCAACATTCACACGATGCAGTGGGACGAAGAACTGCTTAAACTGTTTGATATTCCTGCGTGTATGTTGCCCGAAGTTCACCCCAGCGGCTACAATTTCGGTACCACCAGCGACGACTTTTTGGGCAGAGAAGTGCCTATTTGCGGCGTTGTGGGCGATCAGCAAGCGGCATTGTTCGGACACCTGGCTGTCAACCCCGGCGACGTAAAAAACACCTACGGAACGGGCTGCTTTTTGCTTATGAACACAGGCAAAAAGGCGGTAACGTCCAAAAACGGATTGGTTACCACGCTTGCCGCCTCTTGCGACGACACTCCAACGTATGCCTTGGAAGGCAGCGTGTTCATCGGCGGAGCAATCAACCAGTGGCTGCGCGACGAAATGCGTATGATAAAGCAAGCCTCGGAAACCGAACGTTACGCCACGGCGGTGGAAAGCACCGACGGCGTGTACATAGTGCCTTCATTTACCGGGCTGGGCGCGCCGTATTGGGATCAGGACGCTCGCGGAACGATTGTGGGCGTTACCCGAGGCACTCAAAAGGAACACTTTATTCGCGCCGCGCTTGAAGCCATCGACTACCAAGTTGCCGATTTGGTTCAGGCAATGCAACGCGATGCCGACGTAAAGTTGACGTCCATCAACGTTGACGGCGGTGCAAGTGCAAACAACTTTTTGATGCAATTTCAGGCGGATATTTTGAACGCCACCGTCGTTCGCCCAAAAGTTACGGAAACAACTGCCCTCGGCGCATGCTACCTTGCAGGACTGACTTGCGGCTATTGGAACGGTATCGACGACATAAAAAACAACGTTGCCGTGGATAGGGAGTTTGTTCCAGATATGGACGAAAAACGCCGTCAAACGCTTTTGGACGGTTGGGCGCACGCCGTTCGTCAGGCGCGTTGCAAGTAATTGTTTAAGCAATCGGCAGTTTGCGTTTTGGTTTACAATCGACAAATGCGCACGCTGCCGATTTTTATTGGCGGCCGGGATGTATATAATCACCGTGTTTGCCCCAAAACCATATCGATTTGCCGCGTAAAGCCGCGTTGGCGTATTTGTGGGCGGATTTTGGGTAAATATATCGGTAAAAAAACGTAAACGACTGCGATAAAGGTTGTCAAGAATTAAAATTTCGACCAAATTTGTTGCATTTTTGCAAAAAGTTACCGTATTTTCAATTGCCATTCGTGCATAGTTATTGTTGACAAAGCATAAATTGTGTACTAAAATATATTGGCATAGCGGAATTTAGTCTAACCTATTTATATTGCGTATTTCCGCAAGCCAAATTGTCGCGACTTTTGTCGCAAGTCGAGTTTATTAAACACATTTTTTACTTGTAGTTTGCAATCGAACGTACCAAAAATTAAGGCTGTAAGAAGTTAATTTTTTGCTTGTCGGCGAAATTTTTTCCAACTATTGCTGTACCGTTTTGCGCTTTTGTCTGAAAAACGACTAAGCCGCAAACTCTTGCAGGCAAGTTTTCAACTTCTTGTGTTGTTCAATCACTCACATTGTTTTGTTTCTTTGTGTTGCAGCACAAGTATACTTTTGTTATTTTCACATTTCTCGGAGGTTTTATGAAAGAATATCCCACGTTGGAGTCGCTAAAAAACGATATCGACACTATGACGATTGCCGATTTGCGCATTGCCGCAAGAGAGTTCGGCGTTGTTCCGCGCAACCATAAGCGTGCCGAACTTATTGAAAAAATAATCGCTTCGTACACCGGCAAATTGGATCCGGAAGTTCCCAAACGTCCCGGTCGTCCCACAAAAACGGCAGGTCTTCAAAACGAATCCGTGGAAAAGGCGCGCGAAGCGGCGGTGCAAAACGGAACGGCTCCTGCCGATAACGACAACGTCGATCCGTCGATGCCTCGTACCGGCATTTTGGAAGTGATGGCGGAAGGCTACGGCTTTTTGCGCACTCACAACTATTCGTCCACCCCGGGAAAGGACTACTACGTATCGTCCTCCATGGTTTCCCGTATGAATTTGCGCTCGGGGGACAAACTTCGCGTGGTTTTGCATCAATATCCGGATAGAACCACTCCCACGGTTATATTCATCAAGGAAATCAACGATACGCCTTGCACCAATATGCGTCGCACTCCGTTCGACGCATTGGAGCCTTGCTTCCCTGACGAACGTATAAAGTTGGAAAGCGAACGCACGGACTACACTCTCCGCGCGTTGGATTTGGTCGCCCCCATAGGCAAAGGACAACGCGGACTTATCGTTGCGCCTCCCAAAACGGGCAAAACGATGCTTTTGCAAAAAATCGCCAAAGCCGTGCGCAAAAATAATCCGGAAATCTATCTTACCGTGCTTCTTATCGACGAACGTCCGGAAGAAGTTACCGATTTTAGGGAAAGCGTGGATTGTGACGTGGTGTATTCCACATTCGATCAACAACCCTCCAACCACACTCGTATAGCCGAAATGGTGTTTGCCAACGCTCGCAGAAGAGTGGAGCAAGGTCAGGACGTTATGATTTTGATGGACAGCATCACCCGCCTTGCCCGTGCCTACAATCAAACGGCGGAGCAATCGGGCAGAACGCTTTCCGGCGGATTGGACGTATCGGCAATGCAAGAACCCAAAAAATTGTTCGGCTCGGGACGTAACGTTCGCGGCGGCGGCAGTTTGACCATTTTGGCAACCGCTCTTATAGATACCGGCAGCCGCATGGACGACATCATCTACGAGGAGTTCAAAGGCACAGGCAACATGGAAATTCAACTGGATCGTCGTATGAGTGAAAAACGCATTTTCCCTGCAATCGACCTCAACCGCAGCAGCACGCGACGCGAAGAACTGTTGCTTACGCAATCGCAAATGGAAGGCATGTATCTTGTTCGTCGCATTTTGGCGGCGGAAGATCCCGTTGCCGCAACCGAAGACCTTTTGGAAGTTATCATGACAACGGCAAACAACGACGAAACCATCGAAACGCTAAAAAGATTGGCGTTGAGTGCACGCACTCGTCGAATGATGAAAAAGTGATATGAGCAAAACCGTAGTATTAGGCATGAGCGGCGGTGTAGATAGCGCCGTTTCGGCATATTTGTTAAAAGAGCAAGGCTACAACGTCATTGCCCTGTTTATGCACAATTGGGAAGAAAACGAGGACGGTTGCTGCACGGCAGAGCAGGACTACGAGGACGTAAAACGCGTTTCGGATAGGCTGGGCATCCCGTACTATTCCGTCAACTTTGCCAAGCAGTACAAGGAAAGAGTTTTTTCCTACTTTTTGGAAGAATACAGGCGCGGAAGAACGCCCAATCCGGACGTGCTTTGCAACAGGGAAATTAAATTCGGTCCGTTTTTGGAGTACGCAAAGGCGCTCGGCGCGGACTACATAGCAACAGGTCACTACGCAGGCATTTTGCATGACGGCGATACGCATTATCTTCTTAAAGCCGTCGACCAAAACAAAGACCAAACCTATTTTTTGAATCAACTGTCGCAAAGTCAACTTGCCGACGTGTTGTTTCCGCTTGCCGAAGTAACAAAGCCGCAAGTGCGGCAAATTGCCGAAAAACTGGGGCTCGTCAACGCAACCAAAAAGGATAGCACCGGCATTTGTTTTATCGGAGAACGCAATTTTCGCAACTTTTTGAAGACCTATTTGCCCAATCAACCGGGCAAAATCGTGGATGAACGCGGCAATGTCGTGGGTGAACACATCGGACTTATGTACTACACTTTGGGGCAACGTCGCGGCTTGGGGCTGGGCGGCACAAAGGACGGTCAGGGCAGGTGGTTCGTTGCCGAAAAGGATTTGGCAAACAACGTTCTCGTCGTTTCGCACGGGGACGAAAGCGTGCTTATGTCCTCGGCGCTCGTTTCTCACAAGGTCAATTGGATTCCCTCCCTTCCGATGGCGGATTTCACCTGCACGGCAAAATTCCGCTATCGTCAAAGCGAGCAGGGCGTAACCGTCCACGTGGACGAGGACGGCAAAACGCACGTAACGTTTCAGAAAAAACAACGCGCCGTAACGCCCGGTCAGTTTGTGGTGTTTTACGATCAAACCAAGTGTTTGGGCGGCGGCGTTATCGACGAAGTAATAATGTAGCGGCGGCATTATCTCGAAGAGATAATTCATCGGTTGCATTATAGATGAAGAAATAATCCGGCGGCGGCTTGTAATAACGAAACTTGCCGCAATGCAAAACGTCTTTGTCAAATCTCAATAGTACTACAAGCGGTGATTGTTTTTGTCAAAATCGGAGTACAGCAAATCCGCTACTAAATTTTTTAAGCCGCAGGTGCGGCAAACAATGCTTATGAATAACTCAACAAACAACCAACCTGACGTTCAAGAAGAACCGACGGCAACCTCGCAGGAAATTCCCGAGCAAAACGCCGATGTCGTAACCGTGCCAAAAAAGCGCGTTTGGGAAGTGGACTTTTTGCGCGGCTTTATGATTTTGTTCGTAGTGTGGGACCACTTTATGTGGGACGTCGGCTGCGTAGGCAGCGGCGTATATAACACAGGATTGTTCAAGTGGCTGTACGAGTTGCAGTCGGCGTACTACAGCGGCGCGCTTCGGGCAACCACTCACGACGCTTTTGTTACGCTGTTCGTGTTCACGTCCGGCGTGTCTTGCAGTTTTTCGCGCAGCAACGGCAAACGCGCGCTCAAAATGATTGTGTTTGCAGTGCTGCTGTCGGCAATCACCTATGCCGCATCCTCGATAATAGGGCAAAACGTAACTATCTATTTTAACGTTATTCACGTCATTGCTTTTTGCGTGCTTTTTTGGGCGGGACTTGAGTGGTTAAGTTCCAAATGCACCAAAGACTGGCAAAAAAACTTGTTCGGCTTTTCCGTCGCGGCGGCAATCGTCGCTGTTTTGGTGGTGGGATACGTTGCCAAAAACGCCCCTTGGACAAACGAAAATCCCATGTGGTTTTTTCTTGCCCAACACGCAAAAACCGTTGCCGGCTATCAAAAGTTTATGGGCGGAGATTATCTTCCGCTTTTTCCGGATTTAGGCTGGTTTCTCGTTGGCGGATTTTTGGGTAAAAAACTGTACGCTAGCAAACAATCGCTTTTCCCGTCGGTCAACGAAAAATGGGTTTCTCCCGTCACGTTTTGCGGAAGATATTCCATTTGGATCTATTTAGGCAGCCAAACATTTATGTACAGCTTTGTGTACTTGTTCCACAACGTGCTAAATTGGCTGTAAATTATTTGTAAACAAAAGGGTTGTCTTGCACAATCCTTTTTAGCATAAGGCGCATATGAACGACCAACTTCGCAAACAAATAAATAAAAACATCGTGTTTATCGCCCAAGGCAACGTAAACGCCTTGGACGACCTTTCGCGCGCGGTTTCGGGAAGAATGTTGTCGGTTGCGAGGTCGGTTCTAAAAAATCGTACCCTTGCCGAGGACGCCGTTCAGGAAGCGTTTATCAAAATCGTAAAATATGCAAATCGTTTTGATGCAAACACTAACGGCTACGCTTGGATTTGTAAAATCACTCAAAACGTTGCGCTGTCCATGCTGAAACGGGAAAAGCGCAACAAAACCGTGAATATAGACGAATTTTTCGATATTTCCGCCGCCACCGACGTCTTTGCCGAAAGCAGTGCGGCAATCAACCTGCAAAAAGCCTTGTCGGTGCTTGCCGAACGGGAAAAACAGGTTGTTTATCAAAAGTATTTTATGGAGTTCACCGTGCGCGACATCGCAAAATCGGTGGGCAAGTCCAAATCCTCGGTGCAGCGCACGTTGGACGCAGCCGAGGAAAAAATGCGCAAGTATTTGGGCGGATAAAGTTTGCCTCGTTTTTGCAACAAAAACAAAGCAAACAAACGTCGCAAGGCAAATTTTGCAAATAATGCCGCCGATTTTCTCAAACGGCGGGACAAACGAAAATAGATACGGGTTGTAATTACGATGAAACAAAACGACAAAATTCAAAATCTATTCGACGACTACGCCGACAGTTTGCCGGTCAGGCAGGACTTGGCTCAAAAAGCCGCAAGAGAGGTGGAGCGTCGCAAAAAGAAGCCTACGTTTTGGCGTTGGCTTTCTCCGCTTGCCGCCGCAGTGGTGCTGGTGGTGTTTTGTTTTGCCGTTTTTCCGTCAATTTTGCAAGGAACAAACAAACCCGGCGACAACGCGTCCAAACCTTCCGATGGGCAAAATCAAACGCAAATTTTGTACTATGCCGTTTCCGACGTGATCGGCAAAACTCTTTCGGCGGAAGATGCTCAAAAGACGTTCAAAGTCACCGAACTGGATTCCGACGTAGGGCAGGTAATTTATCAAAAGTACTATGCGTTCTACGTGCGCGGCACGTCCGACGTGGCGTACTACAAAGCCTGCTTGGGCGTGATGATAAACGGCAACTTGACCGAAGTTTACGCAATTGCGGAAAACAAAAACTATCGCAGCGACGATTTGTACCGAGATTTTGCAAGTTTCTACGCAGGCGAGCAAACTCAATATCACTTCGGTTACGAGCGCGGCGAGTGGGTTACCGGCGCTTGTTTCGTTGCGCGCGACTTTCGCTACTTCGTTTCCACAACCGGCGGAAACGACGACGGAATGCAAATTATCGAAAAATTACTGTAATCGCGGGACAAATCCGTTATCTTGTCGGTTGTAGTGGTGTCGAACAAAACAAAAAGTCAAAAGAGGGCCAAGTTGTTTCGATAAAAGGAGAATATGATGAAAAAGATATTACCGATAGTATCCCTGATTGTGCTTTGCGCAGTGCTGTTTGCGGCTTGCTCAGGCCCTTCGGATTACGGTCCGGAAGGTTGGAAGGGCATTTTGCCGAGCAATATCAAAAGCGACGGCAACTACAACTACGAGGAAGTTACCGAAAACGACTTCGTTCAAACCGAAACCAACAACGAATCCTATTTTTCGTTGGATAGAAACACTGCTTCCTACGGATATATGCGCCGTCAAATCAACGAAGGATTGACCATCGCAAAAAATTCCGTCCGCTTGGAAGAATACGTAAACTATTTTAACTACAATTACGATCGTCCCACGGACGGCAACGCATTGGCAATAGGCGGCAGCGTGTTCGATTGTCCTTGGAACGCCAAGCACAAGTTGTTCAAAATCGGCGTTGCGGCGGAAGAAGTGAATATGGAAGGCGCAAAAACCAACAACTTGGTGTTTTTGATAGATACTTCCGGCTCTATGTACGGCAGCGACCGTTTGGGACTTATCCAACAGGCGTTTACCATGCTCACCGAAAATCTCGGTGCTGCCGACTATATTTCCATCGTAACCTACGCGGGCGACAGTCGCATTGCGTTGGACGGCGCGCGTGGCAACGAAAAAACAAAAATTGCCAACGTTTTGCAGGACCTCACCGCGGAGGGCAGCACGAACGGTCAGGGCGGATTGGAAAAAGCCTACGCAATTGCTCAAAAGTATTTCGATTCTTCCTTCAACAACCGCGTTATCATTGCAACCGACGGCGATTTTAATGTCGGCGTAAGCGACAAAAATTCCCTAACCGAGCTTATTTCGCAAAAGCGTTCAAGCGGAATTTATCTTTCGGTTTTGGGCGTGGGCATGTACAACACTAGCGACACCACAATGAAAACGCTTGCCGAAAACGGCAACGGCAACTATGCCTATTTGGACAGCGTTTCCGAAGCACGCAAAGTGCTTGTGGAGGAATTGGGCGGAACGATTAATACCGTGGCAAAGGATTGCAAAATCGGCGTAACGTTCAACAAGGACGTAGTTGAGTCCTTCCGTCTTATCGGTTACGAAACAAAATTGATGAACCGCGAAGAATTTGAGAACGAAAACAAAGATGCCGGCGAAATCGGTTCAGGTCACACGGTAACGGCAGTGTATGAAGTGGCGCTTAAAGGCGAAGCGGTGCAAGGTGAAGTTGCCACGGCAAAAATCAACTACAAAGATCCGTCCACGGACCAAAGCAAGTCGGTTTCCAAAACGTTCACGTTGGAAGAGCATTATGCCGCAACGCCTTCGGAAGACGACGTTTTTGTGGGTTGCGTGGTGGAGTTCGGTTTGCTTCTTCGCGAATCGGAGTACAAAGCCGACGCGTCGTTTGCTTCCGTCATAGCACGGCTTGATAAACTTAACTGCGTAGCGACCGATCAGTTTAAGGCGGAGTTCTTAACTTTGGTAAGTAAAGCCGCCCGCGTGTACGAAAAATAAGCGTAACGGAAATTGCGTGCTTGCAAAATTTCGTGTAGCCGCCAAAAAGCGTTGACACGATTTACTCAAGGTAGTATAATTCACGTGCTGGGGGTGCCGACGATTGTCGGCTGAGAGAGTCCCTTTGAACTTGTCAAGTTAACACTTGCGTAAGGAATGCACAAATATATCGTTGCATGCTAACAGGTTCTCCCCAACAGGGCGAGCCTGTTTTCTTTTGCGCATATATGCGTTTGTTCGGCAAGCAACGGTGCGTGGGCGGTTCAAGTTAACAAGTCAAACCTCGGCAAAGGAGATACTTTATGGTAGAAAGTTGGAAAGCACTAAAAGAACTCGGTTCTTCGGCAACCGATACCCTCAAACAACTGTTTGAGTTTGTTGGGTACATCGCGTTGTTCGTAACAATTGCGCTTATCGTCGGCTTGGTTGTTTACCACGTTGCCGCCTCCAAAAAGGGAGAAGAAGCGTTGGCAAAAGCACGTCGCACGGAAGCAGGCATAGTTGTGGGTTACAGTTTGGGCATCATCGTAACGCTCGGCTCGATAAAACTCATTCGCTCGGTTCTGAAGGGTGAAATCGACACGAACTTCTGGCTCGTAATAGGCTTGATTTGCCTTGTTGTCGCGTCTGTTTTGGTTGTTGCTATACTGGCCAAACGCGGAGTAAAATGTACCAAATATGTGGGCGTAGGTCTTGCAGTGTTGGCTTTTGCCTACGTAATCGTGCTTGTGTGCGTTGTTCCTCCCACATCGGGCGACTACAAACCCACGGGCGGTGCGCTTATGTACATACTCACGGCAATCGTGGTTGCACTGGCTGTAGTTTTGGGAGTATTGTTCGACAAACAAACGTCTTACGACGCTCGTAGCATCACGTACGCTTCAATTTGCGTTGCAACGAGTTTTGCATTGTCCTATGTCAAATTCTTCACAATGGGGCCGGACGGCGGATCTATAACGTTTGCCAGCCTTGTTCCTCTTGCATTGTATTCCTATATGTTCGGCATTCGCAAGGGTATGGTTGCCGCAGTAGTGTACGGCTTGTTGCAATTTATCCAATCACCGCACTTCTACGAACCTACGCAAGCGCTTTTGGACTATCCAATTGCATTCGGCGTAATCGGACTGGCAGGCATCGGACGTAAATTTAAGTTTTTGAAGGGCAACATGTTGTTGGAGTTTGCCGTAGGTCTTTTTGTCGGTTGCGCTCTGAGATACGTTGCGCACAGCATCAGCGGATACTTTGTGTTCGGCGGCGGTCAAGTCGGTTGGGCAGTGTTAAAATATTCGCTTGTTTACAACAGTTTTGTGTTTGTTGACTATGCAATCGATTTGGTGGTTGCGGCAATGCTGTTTGCGTCCAAGTCGGTACGCAGAATGATTTTGCTCGCCTCTCCGGAAAGTCAAACGGAAACTGCAAATGCGTAGTTTGCGCATAAGCGTGCAACAATTTTGTTGTTGCGCTTAATCAAAAATCAACGTTGCTTTTTGCGTGAACGCTAAACGGTTCAAAAAATAGAAAAACGAAAAGCACCTCCTATGGTACAATGCTGCCGTAGGAGGTGTTTTTTGTAGTTATGGAGCATAGACAGCGGAAGATTATATTCCGATACGCAAGTGCGCAAGCGCAAGGGTAACTCAATGCGTAGTTTTGCGTCGTTGTTTTTGGTGAGCACTTTTGTTTGCGGAAGTCAAAGATTTTACGAGTATACAATGCAAAATGCAATTTTTGTCCGGAAGCGTCGGCGTAAACTCGAAAAAACGGCAAAATCAATTTTTGTCAAAACCGTCTTTGCGGCTTGATATTCTTTGCGTAAAATGCTATCATATAAGGGTGTAGCCGATTTTTCGGCAAAGAAAAAGCCTCTTGCGGCCTTGGGCAAGCTAATTTTTACGTTCGGAGGAATTTATATGGCAATAAAGTATCCCAATCTCAGGAAAACCGATCCCGCCGTGTTTGCGGCAATCAAAAACGAAACTCGTCGTCAAAAGAACACGATAGAGCTAATCGCCAGCGAAAACTTCGTTTCGGTTTCGGTTTTGGAAGCAATGGGCAGCGTGCTTACCAACAAATATGCCGAAGGTTATCCCGGCAAACGCTACTACGGTGGTTGCAAGTACGTGGACGTGGTGGAAAAACTCGCAATCGACAGGCTCAAACAGATCTATGGCGCCGAACATGCCAACGCTCAACCGCACAGCGGCGCAAGCGCCAATTTTGCGGTATACTTTGCGTTGCTTTCCCTCGGTGACACAATCATGGGCATGAGCCTTTCTTGCGGCGGACATCTTACGCACGGCTCTCCCGTCAACGTCAGCGGCAAGTATTTTAACATTGTGCCGTACGGAGTGGACGAAATCAGCGGAAAAATCGACTACGACGAAGTGGAACGCATTGCAACCGAATGCCACCCCAAAATGATAGTGGC
>CAKRAM010000116.1 GCA_934294965.1 uncultured Clostridia bacterium | reverse complement strand
GACGTTAACATGAGCTTCCTTATCATGCTCACCAGCCCCGCAGCTTGCAAAAAACTTACCGACGCTTATAAATCCTACTTCGGAACCGACTACGTTGCAGAAGAAGCATACGAAACAATCGGTCACAAATTCGTTGCAGAGTTTATCAAAAACGTAAGTAATTGGCACTCTTCCGACTCTTCCGCAGTCAAAAAGATCCACACCGCAGACTACAACAACAAGCTTGTATTTGCCGGCCTTTGCAAACTTAAAGATTACCCCGGATACAAAGCGGCAACCGAAGAAGCAGGCTACTACAAAGACGCCGTAAAAGCAGCAGGTTGGAACCTCGAAGTAGAAGGCTTCCCCGGATTCGTTTACAACATGTGGACGCTTATCCCCGATACGGCAAAAATGCCTTATATGTCCTGCTTGTTCGTAAAATATCTTCTTTCCGAAGAAGGCTTCAAAGCAGGTTGGGGCGGAATCTTGGGTTACTATTCTTCTAACCAAAACATCAAGAGCGTAGACGGCGATCCCGCTTTGGCAACTTGGAAGCAAAAAGCAATCGTAGAAGACGTTGAATACATCAACAGCGCATACGGAAAAACGGTTAAGTTCATCAACCAACAACTTGCCGGAAAATAACATCTTATTAACGGTATTTTTGGCGGGGAAGAGGAAACTCCTCCCTGTCTTAGTGTAAGGCGAATGGCAGTGGCTTAGATGTCGTCGCAAAAATATCCTCAGGAGAAATTTATGGATAAAAAACTAGCTTGGAATGCGAAAAAGATTGGCAACAATCTCAAATCGTATTTTTCCAAACCGGCAAATATCATTGCGGTAGTGTTTTTGGTGGTGCTGCTTGCAACGGTAATAATGCCGCTGTTCACGTTGCTGACAGGCTCTTTTAAGGCAAACACTTTACAAGAAGCGAAAAATATCGGCATCAAGAAAGGAGCATTTACCTTCAATCACTGGTCGGAATTGCTCACCAGTTCGGAAAGCGACTATGCCGCAAATAAGTTTTGGATTCCGTTGGGAAAATCCGTTCTTATGGCGCTTTTGGCGTGTTTGGTTGCGGTGGTGTTCGGCGGATTGGTCGCGTGGTTTATAACCCGCTCCAATATTCCTTGCAAAAAATTCATTTCCACCATATTCGTGTTTCCGTACATAATGCCCAGCTGGTCGATAGCAATGTTTTGGGAAAACTTTTTCAAAAACAGCGGCATCGGCGCAGGCGTAGGCATGTTGCAGTCGCTGACGGGCATTTGCGCTCCGGAATGGCTGGTGTACGGATTCTTCCCCTGCGCAATGTGCTTGGGCATTCACTATGCGCCTTTTGCCTACATTTTGATAGGCGGCATTTTGCGTAATATGGACGCCAACTTGGAAGAAGCGGCAACGGTTTTGAAGGCTTCGCGCGCAAAAATCCTGTTCCGCATCACACTTCCCATCGTTGCTCCCGCACTCATTTCCACGGTATTGTTGGTTTTCGCCAGCAGTATCAGCAGTTACACCGTGCCGTACTTCCTCAACAAGAGCAGTATTTCCAGCGGCAACAACTTTATTGCCATTTCCGTGCAAATGAAGAACCTCATCAACGACAACAGTTTCAAAGGTCAGGGCTACGTTATAGCAATCATTTTGATGTTGTTCTCCATTGCGGTATTGACGCTCAACAACTGGTTCACGGGCAAACGTAAGTCCTTTACCACCGTAACTGGCAAATCCGGACAGATCTCTTTGGTAAAACTGGGCAAGGCGCGTATTCCCATTGTGGTTGTGATGCTCATCATCGTAACCTTCTTTGCAATTGTTCCGCTCATCTCATTTGCAATGGAAAGCTTGTTCGAAACTCCGGGCGACTTTTCCACCTTCACCTTCAAGTACTGGTTTTCGTCCAAACTTGTCGAAGGCAGCACCAAGGGCGATACGATCGGCTTGCTTGCAAGCACAACAATGTGGAAGGCACTGGGCAACTCGCTATTGGTTTCGTTTGTATCGGCATTTGCGGCAGGCACGTTCGGTATCCTTATCGGATACGCGGTCGCGCGCAAACGCAGCAGCAAACTTGCAACTTGGGTTTCCAATATGGCGTTCTTCCCGTACCTGATTCCTTCAATGAGTTTCGGCGCGGTATATTTGGCACTTTCGTTCAACAAAGGCTTCACCTGGATGCAGGATACGTTGTTCCTGCTGATATTGGTAGGCTCGTTCAAGTTTATGCCCTTTGCTTCCCGCACGGGTACCAGCGCGATGTTGCAACTTTCCGGCGAAATAGAGGAAGCGGCAATCGTCATCGGCGTGCCTTGGTGGAAGCGTATGCTACGCGTATTGTTCCCGATACAAAAAGCAAGTTTCATGAGCGGCTATTTGCTTCCGTTTATATCTTGCATGAGGGAACTGTCCTTGTTCGTACTGCTTACAACCAGCCATGAAACGTTGCTCACAACGCTTTTGGGCGAATACAGCCGAACGGGACTTACACAAACAAGCAACGGTATCAACTTGTTGATCATCGTCGTAGTGTTGGTAATTCAATTTGTTGTTAACAAAGTTACCGGCGCAAGCATCGATAAGGGCGTAGGAGGTTAAGATTATGCCAAAAATTACACTGGAAAACGTAACAAAAAGATTTGATAAATTCGTGGCGGTTCAAGACCTTAATATGGTAATCGAAGATCGCGACTTCATAACCTTGCTCGGCCCGTCGGGTTGCGGCAAAACTACAACGCTTCGTATGATTGCCGGGCTGGAAACCCCCACCGAAGGCAAAATTACCATCGGCGACACGGTGGTGTTCGATTCGGAAAACGGAATAAACCTTTCCCCCGCCAAGCGCGATATCGGTTTCTTGTTCCAAAACTACGCTTTGTGGCCGCATATGACGGTTTACCAAAACATTGCTTTCGGTTTGGAAAACCTCCGTTGGCCCAAGGACAAAATTCGCCAGCGTGTAGACGATATGCTAAAAATGCTCAAAATCGAGCAGTTCGAAAAGCGTTATCCGTCCGAACTTTCCGGCGGACAGCAACAACGTGTGGCAATTGCGCGTACGCTTGCTCCCAGCCCCAAAGTTTTGTTTATGGACGAGCCTCTTTCCAACTTGGACGCAAAATTGCGTTTGGAAATGAGAACCGAACTTAAACGTTTGCACGCCGATACGGACAGTACTTTTGTGTACGTCACTCACGACCAGTTGGAAGCAATGACGCTTGCAACCAAGGTTTGTTTGATGAACGAAGGCATTTTGCAACAATACGCTCCGCCTTTGGACGTGTACAAACATCCCTCCAACCTGTTCGTTGCCGATTTCGTCGGCAATCCCACGATGAACTTCATCAAAGGTACGGCAACGGTCGCAGGCGGCGGCGTAAAAGTCAACATGCTGGGCAGAGAGTTCTTGTTTAAGGGCAAATCTCAAGTGGAACTTGCTCCGGAAACGCCCGTTGTTGTGGGTATTCGTCCGGAATACGTTCGTTTGGATCAAGGCACGCTGGGCGGCGTGGTGTACGCAACGTTGCCTTCCGGCATGGAAACAACCGTCAAACTTTCTGTCGGCGAGGAAATCATCACGGCGGTGGTGTTCGGCAGTATCGACTACCAAGTCAACTCAAACGTCAGTTTCGCACTTACCGGGCATCACGTTTTGTTGTTCGACGAACAGTCCACCGAGGCTGTGGCTATCGGCACAATCGAGCCTATTAAGTAAGGCGAACATAGTTTTATCAATCTATATGCGGCTTGCAGCGTTTGCACGCCGCATATTTTTTTGTGGGTTTTTCTATTTACAATTTTTAGATTTGTTGGTATTATATATTATGCACTACAAAAAGCAAAGTTTTTGCCATTTGGCAAAACCTTTCAAATCCTTGCGGATTTGGCGCAAAAACTTGCTTGTTTATTTTCGAGTTCGAAAAACGTCGAAGTTAAAATAAGCAAGAACGCTTATGCTTCTTGTATCAACGTAAATCGGTAATCACATTCAAAAAATATCAAATCATTGCGTTTAGGGTGGTCTTTTAGTTTCTTATGGCAAAAACAGCAAGATTCGAAATGGATATGTGCAGCGGTCCGCTGCTGAAAAAACTTATAATTTACACTTTACCGCTGCTGCTTACAAACGTTTTGCAACTGACGTTCAACATGGCGGATATCATCGTGTTGGGTTCGTTGGTAAGCGACGACGCCGTTGCCGCGGTTGGCGCAACGGGTGCGCTTATCAACCTCATAATAGGTTTGTTCGTCGGACTTTCGGTGGGGGCAAACGTGTTGGTTGCTCGGTGCGTCGGTTCGGGAGACAAGGACAAGGCGCACAAAATCGTGGGAATGTCGGTGCTTTTGGGCGTAACGATAGGCATACTTTTGGGAATTGTCGGCTTCTTTTGCTCCCGTTACTTTTTGGAATGGATGGGTTGCGACGCCGAAGTTATAGACATGGCAACCAAGTATATGCGTATCTACTTTGTCGGCATGCCGATAATATTGTTGTATAACTTTTGTGCGGCGATTTTGCGTGCTGTCGGCGATACGGTTCGTCCGCTTATTTACCTTGTAGTGGGCGGAGTCGTAAACGTTGGACTGAACGTTTTGTTCGTTGCCGTTTTCCACAAGGACGTAGAAGGCGTTGCCATTGCAACCGTCGTTTCCCAACTGATTTCGGCGGTGCTCTCGGTGATAACCTTGCTAAAAAGTGACGGCTACGCGCGTTTCAAGTGGGGCAATTTGCGGCTATATAAAGCCGAACTCGCCGAAATGGCAAAAATAGGCTTGCCTGCAGGGCTTCAAGGCTGCGTGTTTTCCCTTTCCAACGTGGTTATTCAGTCCACGGTCAACTCTTTTGGCAAAACGTTTATGACGGCAAACACCGTCGCTTCGCAATTGGACGGATTTATCTACAACGCAATGAACGCCGTTTCGCTTTCGGCAATGGCGTTCGTCAGTCAAAACTTGGGTGCGCGCAACTTTGACAGAATTAACAAAACCACCAAAGAGGCGCTTGCATTGGCGGGCGTAGTGGGCGTGGTTATGGGCGGAATGGTGCTTTTGCTTCGAGTTCCGCTTTGCAATCTGTTTACCGACAGCCAAGAAGTGGTACAATTGGCTTGTGGTCGGTTGTATATAATAGCAACAACCTATTTCACCTGCGGACTTATGGACGTGATGAGTAACGTTATGCGCGGCTTGGGACGGTCGACAACGGCAATGATAGTAAGTCTGTCGGGCAGTTGTTTGTTCCGCATTTTGTGGATAATGACCTTGTGCCGCTGGATTCACACTTTGCCGATGTTGTATTGGGTGTATCCCGTAAGCTGGGTTTTGACGTTCATAATTTTTGCATTTATGTACAAACCTACGCTAAAAAAGGTTCGCTCGGCGGCAATTGCCGAGGACGAAGCAAAATTGCAAGCAAGTGCGGCGCAAAACGCGTAACGTTTGCGGCAGTTTCAATTTGGAGGTAACACAATGATTTTTGCAATAGCAGTGTTGGCATTTGCGCTTTTGTCGCTGGTTCTCGGATTTATAATCGGCATGGTGCGCGGCAGAAACAGATCTGTTTTGCGCTTGATTTTAATAATCGTCAGCATCGTTTTGGCGTTTTGTTTCAAGGGCGTAGTTGCCGACGCGATAATGAACATCGACGCGGGCGACGGCAAAACAATCGTAGAGTCGCTTGCGGCGGATTTCAGCGGCGGCATGGAGTTTATGGGCGATATCGTCATTGCAATCGTCAAAGCGTTTTTGGAGGCGGTTGCGTTTTTGGTGTGCTGCTTGGGCGCGCTGATTTTAACGGGGCTTATTTTGTACCCAATCGGCAAAATAGTTGTCTGTAAACCCAAGGAAGGCGAAAGCAAACACGCCTTGGCAGGCGGCATTGTGGGGCTTGTAGGCGGCGTTTTGGTTATGTATTTTGTTTGTGCGCCGTTTTCGTGCGGCCTTACCACCGTTGCGGAAGTTTACACAATGGTGCAGGAAATTAAAACTACGGGCGGTTCGGGTTCGACAACCCTTGTCCCCGTGAGTGATTACGTTTATGCAGAGGAAACGTCTTCGGGCAGCGAGCAAACGTCGTCCGGTTCTGATTCGTCCTCCTCTCAAACCTCGGACTTTGTTCAAAAGGTCTACGACTTTTCCAACACCGGAATCGGCAAATTTTTCAACGCAATCGGACGTCCCGTGTTCAAACTTATCGCTTCCACAGGTAGCGGAGAAAACAAAACCAGTTTGGACGGGCAACTTGAAGGCGTAAAAGCCACTGTGGACTTGGCTGCGTCGGCAAAAAAACTTCGGGACGTAACTAACGGCGGCAAACTTACCGAGGATAACATTGCCGAAATCAAATCCATTTTGAAGGAAATGGACGACGTTAAAGGCGGCTTGTCGGATGAGGGCAAAAAAACGGCAAACAAAATTTTGAACGGCATAAAGGATAAATTCGGCGATGAAGTCAGCGTGGATTTGTCGGCAATCGACCTAACCGACGTGGAATTTGCTCCCGAAGGGGAAATTGTGGAAGATATCTACAAATTTGCAAGCGGCACAGGTGAAAAAACCGCCAAGGAAATTGTTTCCGAAGTTGCCGATAGCAAACTCGTTTTGCCGGTTATGGAGCAGGTAATAAAGTCCGGCGTGGAACTTTCCGCCGATCAAAAACAGCAAATCAACAAGGAAATTTCCGAATTGGGCGAAAACGTCACCGACGAAACCAAGGCAAAGCTTCGTCAGGCGTTCGGCTTGTAACGTTTAGGCAAACCGGCGGCGATTTTGCCGCATAGGCGGCCTTTTTGCCGCATATCAAGCAACTATAAAAACGTTCACTATGAAAAAAATAGCAAAAACAATATCGTTGTTACTCGTTTTGGCAGTTTTGCTGTCGGCGTGCAACTTTTCCGCCAACAAAGCCACTCGCTTGGAGATTTTATCCGACGACTACGTTACCATAAATCCCGGCGAAACCATGATTTTGGAAATCGACTCGGACTATCGCGGCAACGTAACTTGGTCGTCGGACGACGAAAACGTTGCAACTGTGGATAGATTCGGCGTGGTCACAGGCGTGTCGGAAGGCATTGGGGTAATAATGGTAAGCGGCGGCGGTTTGTTCGATATGGTTTCGGTCAAAGTCAGCCAAAGCAAAACCGAACTTACTTTGACTAGTCCGTCGAAAACGGTTGCAGTCGGGCAAAGCGTAAATTTGCAAGTTACCGTTTTGCCTGCGGAATTGACGGAAAAAGTCAGTTTGCATATTGCCGACGGCAGTGCTTTTGCAACATTAAACGGCAAAACGCTCACGGGAGTTGCGCCCGGCAAAGTGGTGGTAGTTGCTTCGGTGGACGACGTCGTCGCCGCCGAAACGATAACCGTCGTTCAATCGGCAGATGTGGACGAAATCGTTTTGACGGCAAGCGCTCAAACGGCAAAAGTCGGACAAAGCGTAAACTTGCTTGTCGAAGGCGTCCCGTCGGAGTTGCTCGGCGGCGTAAAATTCAACGTACTGGAAGGTATCGGCACCGTTTCAAATAGCCAACTGACTTCCACAACCGTCGGCGAAGTTACCGTTTGCGCAACTTACGGAAGCGTTCAAAGCAACTTTGTTACCGTCACATTCGAGCAGTCGGACGTTTTGCCGCAAAGTATAACCATTGCCGCAAGCAACACAAGTTTGTACGTTGGCGACAAGGCAACCTTGTCTTATACGTCCATTCCTCAAGGCTCGGCAACGTATATTGACTACTTTGTGGAAAGCGGAAGCAACTGCGTTGCTATTTCCGGCGGTCAAATCGAGGCAACTGCTGTCGGCACGGCAACGATCTACGGAGAGTTTTGCGGAGTAAGAAGCAACTACGTAACAATCACCGTGCTTGCCGACCAAGATCCATATTTGGGGGTTTCGCAGGCATCGTTCTACAACAACTATTGCGAGGCAACAAGTTACAAGGATAGTTACTATCGCAGTTTGCACAATTTTATGTCGGGAAGTTTGGATGTCCCGTCAAGAGTGCCGGTTAATGCAAGCAATCAACCGTCCTACGGCGGAAAACTGCTCAAAAACACGGCTACTGTCTACGGCGACAACGGCAACAGTTACACCGTTTTGGACAGTAACGGCAACGAGGCTTTCACGGTCTACAAGGGCGGAGCGTACGTGTCGCTGGAGCAAGTGGCGGCATACGTAAAGGCGTTCGGAAACACCCCCGCCAACTACGATTCCGACAAGGGCAACAAAAATTCTTCGTCCGATCCGTGGGGCAAGTACTTGCGGCTTAACCACGCGCGTTTCTCCGGCGATGTGTACAAATACCCCAACGAGCCGCTCCTGCCGGAAAACGACGGCTACGGCGGCAACAAGTACTACTACGAAATCGACATCGGTCTTTCCGGCTACAATAACGGCAACAAAATCACTCGCGGCGCGGCAAGAATCGTCTACGCGCGCTACAAGGGCGGCATGCATGCTCAAACAACAGCAAGTGAACGGTACGTTTTCTACACCTACAATCACTACGAAGATTTTCAGGAATACCTAAACTACAAAGGCGGTTGGGGCAAGCGTTTCGGCTACGAAACAAGCAACTACACTTCGCCCACCGACTACGTTCAAGTGAACTTGTACGACTTTACCAACGGCACCTCACCAAGCGCAATAAAAGCTTGGTTCGATAAAAACTAGGAGTTAAACTATGGCAGAGAAGCAACAAGCAACAAAACCCAAAAAAAGCATATGGCGCAAACTTTTGTGGCTGTGGATTTTGCTTTCGGTACTCGGCACCATAATTTTGGCAGTTGTCGTTTGGCAGGGGATTGTCAACTATTCCCCCGACGACGGCTGGTACGGCAACGGCAAAAGTTGGTCAAAAACCGACGCGTTTACCGAGGACTACTACAACCAAATGCTGTCCTACACGTTCAACGACGCTCGCGGCGACGGCAAACTGCGCATAATGCAACTAGCCGATCCCCAACTGAAATTGTTCAACGATCCCGCCGACAAAAAAACAATGGAGTTGGTAGGGTTGGCAATCGACAAAATGCAACCGGACTTGGTGGTGGTGACCGGCGACTTGACGCTTTCGGTTTTCCCCCGCGCCACGGTGAAAAAGTTTTGCGAATTTTTGGAAGACAAACAAGTCTATTGGACTTTTACATACGGCAACCACGATTCGGAATTTAGTTTAAGCAAGTACAGGCATAGCCAATTGTTCGCTAACTACAAATACTGTTTGTTCGATGGCGGCCCGTCCACGATAAAAGGGGAAAGCAACTACTTTGTCAACATCAAGGACGGTGGCGGCAAACTTCTGTACGCGCTTTGCATGGTGGATAGCAACATGTACCCTGAAGATCGCACGGACGTTTTTGCTTGGGAGTACGACGAACTGCACCAAACGCAGGTAGACTGGTACGCTTGGAGTATTTCAGGGTTGCAAAGTATTCGTCCGGACGTAAAAAGTTCGGTGTTCATGCATATTCCGCTTGCTCGCTATAACGAGGTTTATGCTTCGGGCGCATACGTCGGGCAGGTGGACGAAGCGCCCAAAAAGGACGAAAACGGCAACCAAATCGGCGCAGGAATTTATCACCAAGGCGGTGGCGGCGGCGAAGCGTTCTACAACCAAATGCTTGCGCTCGGCTCGTCCACGTCGGTCTTTTGCGGACACGACCACATCAACACCATGCGCGGAACGACTTCGGATAATCTTTTGATGGCATACGGGCGTTGTTGCGGCTATCACACCTACCCGTTTTTTGAAACGCAAACCGATTCGTTGTTTGAAAAACTCATCTCAGATATTTTCGGATATACAGGAAAAACGCTGTATCTCGACCAATGGGTAGATGAAAACGGCAATCCGCTCGGAAAGGGTGTATCTATGATAGAAATCGACGTAAGCAATGCCGCAACTTACGGAAACATCCGTATGTACGACGTCAATCACGACTACCTTTTGGGCAAAACCACTCAAATACAAAACGAAATTTTTTATTCCGCCGACTGATGCCACTCGGCAGTTTATCACGGCAAAACCTGTTTATCGCAAAAACAGTCGGTGATAAGGAATGGAATATCACAAAACAATTGCAACAAAGAAATACCTTTTGCATAATCGTCGGGGCTTATTTTTTGACGGAATCCTAAAAAACAATTGAAACGAAATGATACTTAAAATAATTATAACAAAGGAATACCCCAAAATAAATGCAATAAATGAGTCCTCAAAAATACTTGCAACAAATGAATGCATCAAAGTAATTGCAACAAAAAAAGCGTTTGAATTGTCGTTCAAACGCTTTTTGCTTTTCAAGTAATATTAAATTTTGACAAATTAGTTGCTTTACCCGCAGAAGAACTTAATCCGTTATTCGTTGTTTTCCTGCTCGACATTCGGCAGTTGCAAAGTCATGGTGTAGGCGTCGCGGCTGTCGTATCTGGTTTTGCGGTAAAAATTTTTTCTTGTTCCTGCAATTTGATAGCCGCATTTGGTGTAAAGCGCAATCGCCTCTTGGTTTTGCGTATTCACTTCTAACTCGCAGTAGCGACATTTGTTTTCCATCGCGCATCCGATAACAGCCATAACAAGTTCGGTGCCTATGCCTCTACGCCTATATTGCGGCAAAACGGCAATGTTGCAAATTTGCGCCTCCTCGTACATAATGCGCACGCAGGCGTACCCCACAAGGTTTTCCCCTTCGTCCGCGCCGTACATGTGGGAAAACTTGTTGCCAAATTCGCTCAAAAGGTTTCTTACGCTCCAAGCGTCTTTGCCGAAGCAAACGTTTTCTATGTCGTTTAGGCTAAACACCGTTTGCATGTCGCCGTCGAGTTTTTCTATCATCGTTTTTCCTCCGCTTGGCTGCGCCGTATGTACAACGGCGTAAGTGTGGGGCAAAATTCTCCGTTTTGATACTTTTGCTTGCAAAGTTTAATCAGTCCGTCCAAGTACTCGGTTGCCCCTTGCGATGTTGCGGCATCTTCGGCTCGCTTGTCGTCGTAGGGGATAAGACAGGGCAAAACTCCGTCTGCATAGTCGGCAAAGTAGTATCCGTTGCCGGCGTTTATAACGGCTTTCCCTTTTGCTCCCAGTTTGTCCGAAGCGGCAATTGCTTCCAAACTGCAAATTTCTATGAACTTTTTGGGTACGGCGGAGTTGTAGCCTTTCACCGTGGAAACGCCTATTCTTATCCCGGTAAAACTTCCGGGACCTATTGCGCAGGCATATGCGTCCAAATCGGCAAAATTCAAACCCGCCTTTTGCAGTGCCTCGTCCACCGCTCCGCAAAGACGTTCGCTGTGGTGCGTTCCCGTGTCCTTTTCCGACGCTTCAAAAATCTCGTCGTCGCATACAACTGCAGCAATCATATCTTTGGTTGTTGTGTCTACAAGTAAAATTTTCATAATTGTTTTTTTTGTTTGTATTACGCTATTTTGTGGTAATTGTAATTTTTCTTTCGTTCTCGCCGATGCGCGCAATGTTCACGCAAATGCAATTGCTCGGCAAAAGCGGCGCAACGTTTTGGCTCCATTCTATTGCGCAAACGCCGTCGGCTGCCCCAAAAAACTCGGTTAGCCCCAGCATTTCCGCCTCGGCAGGATCGTCCACGCGATAAAAATCGAAGTGGTTCAGCGTCAACCGCCCTTGGTAACTGTTGTGCAAGGCAAAAGTCGGGCTGGTGATAACGTCCTCAATGCCCAGCCCTTGCGCAAGCCCCTTAACAAAGTGCGTTTTGCCTGCTCCAAGGTCGCCATCGAGCAAAATGGTTTCCCCGCCGACAAGGTTTTTTGTAAAATCCGCCGCAAATTTAATTGTATCGTCCACCGAAAGGGACGTAAAATCGATTGTGTTCATAGTAGATAAGTTTTGTTTTTATAACACCTTATTATATCACGCTTTTTGCCGTTGTTCAATCTATTTTGCGTTTTTAACTTCCCAATGCAAGTATTTGGAAAGCGGTTTGTACACAAAAAACGTAACCAAAGCCGAAACAAAACACCTCAGCAAATTGAACGGCACAACCGCAAGCCAAAGGTAAAAGTTGTAAAAGGTGTCCTCCGTGGCGTTTTTGTATAAGGTGCTTACGGCGTTCACCAGCACGGTCATTCCCGCCTGCGCGTTTCCGTTGCCGTAGACCATTGCGTAAAAGGGTATAAGCACAAACCGATTGGCAATCACGGCTACAATCGTGGCGCACACCGCGCCGATAAGCATGCCTATAATCGCGCCTTTTTTGTTGTGCATTTTTTTGTACGTAAACGACGCAGGCAACACAAACGCCAGTCCCACGCACAAATCGGCAAGTTCTCCCACGCAGGATGTGGACGTAAACGGCAGTTTGAGCAGGCATTTTACCGTAACAATCATTGCCGCCGAAAGCGGATTTATGGCAAAGCCGCCAAGAAGTGCGGGCAAATCGGATATTTGCAAATCCAGCCAAGGCGGAAAGAACGGCAGTTTGAAAATGGGCAAAAAGTGCGGCAAAAGGTACAAAACGTAGGATATTGCCGCAAGTATTCCCGTCGTTGCCAAATCTTTTACGGAAAAATACTTTTTCGGCGGTTTGGTCGCCGCGTTTGTTTGCTGATTTTGCTCCGTCAGGTCGTTTGCCGCTATCTCGGCATTTTGTTCAAAGTTTTGTTGCATAGTTTTCCTCCGATGTTTCGGCGGCGCACTGCAAAAAAAATGCTCCCCAAGGGGAGCGCACAACATGCAGTTACTCTTTTCTCATCCGGACTATACCGTCGGCTCGGGAATTTCACCCGATCGGCGCAAAAATGCGTTCATAGGCTGTACTATCGGTGTGGAATTTCACCACGCCCCAAAGAATATATTAAATTTTGTTCGGATAGCGGTTGCAAGTACTGATTGCATACGGCATTGTTCCGAACAAGCCTATTGTAACACCTGTGACAACACTTGTCAACACCGTTTATTAGGCAAAATGCTTTGTCGGTATCACAAAAACGCAAATTTGTTCATACAATAAATCCAAAGGAAGTCAATTCGTGTATTTTACTGTCAGCGGAAAGGGCAAGCCGATTGTGTTTTTGCACGGCTGGGGTTGCGACGGGCAAATTTTTGCGCCGGTTGCGCGACGCCTTACGGACTTCACCTGCTACTTGGCGGATTTCGACGGCTTCGGCGCAAGCGTACCGGTAAGTAAACGCGGAAAAACCGTGCAGGACTATGCCGACGATTTGAAGGTTTTTCTTCGGCAAAACGGAATAGTTTCGCCGCTACTGGTCGGGCATAGTTTCGGATGTCGCGTTGCGGCGGTGTATTCGGCAAGCAATGCCGAAAACGTCCGCGGCATTGTTATGGTTGCCCCTGCAGGCATAAGGCGGTTCAACTTGGCAAGAGAGGCAAAAATTTCGCGGTATAAGATATGCAAGGCTCTAAAGAAAATTGGTTTTACATGCAACCTTTCGCACGGTAGTGCGGACTACGCCGCTTGTCCGCCCGAACTTAAACAAACCTTCGTCAACGTGGTAAATGCCGATTTGTCGGCGTATTTTAGGGCGATTTGTGCGCCTACGCTTATCGTTTGCGGCGATGCCGATATCGCCACGCCCTACAAGGATTGTGCGCATATTCATCGTTTGATAAAGGGCAGCGGTTTGATAAAAATCGCAGGCGATCACTTTGCGTTTTTCCGTTCGCCCGCCGCATTTGCTCAAACTGTTCGCATTTTTGCAAAGTCTGTATTTTGGGGGTAACTATGACTGTATTTTTGGCAATTTCAACTGCGCTTAGCCTGTGTTTCGTTGCAATAGAATGCGTAAGGGTGTTGCAATCGGCAAACTACAATCCGTTTCGCGGATATTTTAGGGTACTATTATCAACATATTATCTTTGGATATTGTTTGCCCAAGTCTGCGTTGCCGCATTGCATTTCACAATCGGCTACGATTGGCTCATAACGGTGTTCGTTGCGCCCTTTTCGCTGCTAATCAACTTTTCCGAAAAAAAAGTGCCGTTAAAATTCACCAAACGCGTAGTGCGGCTGTTTGTTGTGATGTTCGTTTTGCAGTGCTGCCTGTGCTTGTTTGTGCCGTTTATTTGGTGGCTTGCCGTGCTTCCGATAACGGTTGTCGTTGCCAACACGCTGTGCTTGCCGGTGGAACTTGCCATAAACAATTATTACGTGCAAAAGGCGCGCAAAAAGTTGCAGTCCTATCCGATAACAGTTATTGCCGTCACGGGCAGTTACGGCAAAACCACAACCAAAACGATGCTTGCTCAGATGCTAACAGGCGCAATCACGTCGGACAACGGCTACAACACGCCGCTGGGGATTGCAAAGTTTATCAACCACACCGAACTTTACGGCTACAAGTACGTCGTTTTGGAATTTGGCGCAAAAAACGTGGGGGACGTAAGAACGCTGTGCAGACTGTATAAGCCGTCGGTCGGTGTAGTTACCGGAGTGTGTCCGCAGCACCTGTCCACCTTCGGCAGTTTTGCCAATGTGATAAAAACCAAGCGAGAACTTGTTGAAGGCTTGCCTGCGAGCGGATTTTGCGTAATCAACACAGCCGATAGGTCGGCGGCGGAATTTTTAACCGCAGGCATTTGCAAAAAAGTGCCAATCGGCAAGGGCATTTCGGTGCAAACGCTGTCGCGCACGCTTATGGGAACAACTCTTGCGGTTAGCAGGCGCAAAAACTCGGCAAACGTAACCCTTCCGCAATTTGCGGAATACATTTCGGATACCTACAAATTGTGCTTTACGGTGTGCAACTGCCTAAAACAGCCTTTTGAGCAAACGGTTGCCAACACGCAAAAAATCAAGCAAGTGCCGCACCGAATGCAGGTTACGCACAACGGAATTTATCACATAGTCGACGACAGTTATAACGCCGATATTTCCGGTGTGGAAAGTTGTTGCAAGGCGCTGGGCAACTTCGATTGCACAAAGGTTGCCATAGCGCAGGGCATTGTGGAGTGCGGCGAGTGCCGAAAAAGCTTAAACGTGCGTACGGGCGAACTGCTCGGGCAAACGTTCCATTTGACAATCGTCCTCGGAAAAAACGCAAAATATTTGCAGCAAGGTCTAAAAAACGTCGGCGCAAAGTGCGTGCTTGCGCAAAATCTTCGGCAAGCGGTGCAAATTGCCAACAGGTACCTGTCCAAAAACGACATTTTGCTGTTCCAAAATGACCTTCCGGACACAATAAACGTAACGTAGTAAATTTGATATTACACATTGTGAAACGGGAGCGTTTTTGTCGTTTTTTAGCAGTTTTGACATGGCTAGTCTAGTCAAATTTGCCCAAAATGCGGACGGAAAATTTGCCGCATTGCACAAAAACGCACAACGGCAGTACCATTTGCCAAATTTTGTCAAAAAGCGGCAAAATTACCTTCAAAACGACGGTTTTCAATGGCGAATTTTAGCTAAAATAAATTAATCTTGGGGAAAACAATGAACATAGCAATAATCTACGGTGGAAGAAGCAGCGAACACGATATTTCGGTAATAACGGCGTGTTTGTCCAAAAGACTTTTTGACGGGAAAATCTATGGTATCTATTTCGACAAGCAAAATCGCTGTTTCCTTGCTCCCGACGATTTGCCGCCAAAACGGCACTCATCGTACAAATTCAAAAACAACGTGTCGTTTTTGCTTGGGGAGCGGGCAATAAAAGTCAGCCGCGGCTGTTTTTCCAAGGTTATTCCGTTGGACGTTGCCGTCAATTGCTGTCACGGCGTCTGCGGCGAGGACGGCTCGGTTGCCGCCTTGTGCAACTACGCCGATATTCCGCTTGTCGGCTCGGACGTGGTGCCGAGTGCCGTTGCAATGGATAAAATCGTAACCAAGCAGGTGCTTGCCGGTTGCGGATTCCCCGTTTTGGAGGGGTTTGGCATTGCCAAATGGGATAGCGTGGATGACGTCACGTTCCCCGTGGTGGTAAAGCCGTCGCAACTAGGTTCCAGCATCGGCGTTTCAGTGGCAAACAACAGTGAGGAACTTTCCGCCGCGCTGTCTGTTGCGTTTACATACTCCGACAAGGTGCTTGTCGAACGCGCGCTGACGGACTTTTCCGAATACAACTGTTCGGCATTTTTAAGTTGTGGCAAGGTGCATTGCAGCGTCGTTGCAAAGCCGATTACATCGCATCAAATTCTCACCTTTGCCGATAAGTACGTGGGCGGCTGCAAAGTGGAAGTGGAAACGCAAGATGGGCAGACGGCTGTCGATGTGCAAACGCTCACCGAACAAATTTACACAAAAATCGGCTTCTCCGGTGTGATTAGGGTAGATTACCTTTTGGATAACCAAAGCGGCAAACTGTACGTAAACGAAATCAACTCCGTACCCGGGTCGCTAGGATACAATTTGTGGAGCGCGTCGCTGCCGCCAAGGCAGTTCGGAAAGTTGCTGATCGAGCAGGCAATAGCCGAAAAAGCCAATCGCCGTAAGTTAATCACCGACTACGTTTCCGACGTGCTTAACCTCGGCAGCGCAAAAAAGCCGTAAATCGACCTGTCGTAGAGTTTTCGGCATAAGCACGAGCCGCAAACGAGTTTCAAGTCGTTGCAAATGCGGAATAAATATAAATAGGCACCTCGGCTACACGTCTGGGTTGGCAAAGGCGACGGAGTTACAACGCTCGATAAGTGCTTTGCGCAGTTTTTCCGGCTTTTCCACGCGTACGCCCGTGCCCAGCGACAAAACTTTGCTAACAAGCATATCGTCGTAGGGCAGCGTTGCGCGTGCTATGTAGCCGCCGCCGACTTTTGCCACGCAATTGACGCCCAGCCATTCCTCGCAGGCGGAAAGAGCATTGCCGTTTAGGCTCAAGATAACCTCGCACATTTCCTTGCCTTTCAATACGTCGGTTTGTATCACGCTGCTGTCAACGGTGTACTGCCGTCCTGCAAATTTGTCGCCTACCGTAAGCGTAACAATGCGTGTAACCTTAAAGTACCTAAACGCCCTTCTCAAGCGGCAAAAACAGTAAACGTACCACATTCCGTCCTTCAATATAAGGCAGTAAGGCTCAACCGTGCGGAAAGTGTCCACTCCGTCCTTGCTGTGATATTCGATGTCGCAGCTTTTCTTTTGCGCAATGCATTCGGACAGTTCGCTAACCCTGTCCCCTACGGAAATATCCGTTCCGTCCACGATAAATTGGTCGGAGCGCAAAACAGCCGCCTGCTTGTGGGAGCGGACAAGACCTTTAAGTTTTTGCGTCGCTTGTTTGGTAATTTCGTCCTGCATGGAAAAACTTTGCAAACAAAATATAACGCGCTCGTATTCTTCTTCGGTAAAGTAGGTTGCGCGCAACTTGTACGTATCGATAATTTGCCAACCGCCGCCTCGTCCAACGTGGGATTCTATCGGCACGCCGCCTTCTGAAAGCATGTTTACGTAGCGGTAGACCGATCTGACGCTCATTTCGTATTTTTCGGCAAGGTCGGTTGCCCTCACCGGTTTGTCGGTGGATAGCAATGTGGAAAGGATTCCCACCAAAACGGGTATTTGCATTTTTTCTCCTCCTGCAAATATAAATAGATAAATAGTCGCTGTTAGTGCAAAAACGGTCTTTAAGCGTGTTTGGCAAACTCATGACCAAAGTGTTGATTTTGTTATGGTTGCCGCCAAACGGTTGTAACCGCTAATACAAGAAGTTGAAAACTCATTTCATTTGCAAGGGTTTTTAACTTCACCGATTTTCTGACTTGTAGTGCAAAAGCGCAAGTGTTGAGATATTTTGCCTACATGTAAAATAAGTACGTCAATAGTAAATAATATTTGTCGGACAATCTTAACGGCGTGCGTTCGGTTGCGGTTTGTTTGAGCCGTCAAAGAGTGCGGAAACCGTAGTGTACTTGCTTTTACCGTGCAAATAATATTGCCGATAGCGTATATCGGTCAATAACAGTTCACCCGATACGTTTTGTCTATTGCGACTGTAATTTATGGATTTATTATACAATACAATAACTGACATATATTTGTCAAGTTTACATAAAAATAATTGAAAATTTTTTATAATTACTGCCAAATATATGGCAACAATATTTGCTAAAATATATGCGTAAACAACAAAAGCCTTGCAACAATCGCAACCAAATTCACCAACGGTTTCAACGCCGAAAACGGGAGGTAACCACAATGAAATATAACGACTGTTCCACGGAATTCGATTTGGACGTAATCTTGGCAAAACTGACAGCGTCCGCGCCTGCAACGGTGCCTGCTTGTCAATTTTTTGCGGCAACAAGCCTTCGCGCTCGTTTGCAAGCAAAGCTTGAAAGTCAAATTGCCGTCGCCGCCGCTAAAAAATTGGCTGCGACCGCCCAAAGTCGCAGGTGAGCGGTTATACTAATTTCCACAAATCAAGTAAACACGACGGTGATTTGCCCATTATTTGGCGCAATGCGTCGTTATTCTTGCTGGCTGTGCAATTACGATAACTTCCGTCGATAGCGCGCTGTTATCGAACAACCGTCGAATTTTGCCGCCGTAGATTATATAGCGTAACTTGCTTTACGTCAAAAAATCGGCTAAGCACAAACACAAAGGAGAACGCAATGAACACAAAATCTATTCGATTTCGAGATATGGAACGCCGCTTCGTCAGCGAACAGGGCAAAGCCGCCGCCGATGCGATAAAGCGTATCAACAAACAACTGTACAGGGACTTGGTTATCGGCTACTATTGCTGTCCGCCAAGCTTAAAGGAAAGCTACTTGCCGTCCGGGAGCGACGGCGCAACTCTTTTCCCCGGCGACGACTAGCAAAACTTGTGGACATGCCGTTTGCGCCGTGTTAATATATATCGAAAGATAACGCAAATATAAAGGAGATATGATATGAAAGATGTATTAGAGGAATATATAGAGAAAATAGGCGACCCTATTCCGCTTGCGCAGGTTATGGGCAACAAAATACTTGTAGAGCAGTTTCACGAAAACGCCTACGAAGTATACGATTATTGCTTGCGGCACAACAAAACTTGGGAAGAAGTGCTGGAAGTCGAGCCGTTTGAATACGACCCGGGAATTTACTATTAACAAGGAGCAAAAAACGGACAAACTAACCCAAAAGCAACGAGAAGAAAAAACTCGAGGAGTATCCGAGCAAACTTTGGCTTGTTCAGTTGCCAAACGTTGCGGCTTCGACAAAGCCGTTTACGCAGGCGAATGGAAAGGCTATAACGTGTATAAGCCCGAGTTGAGTGGTGGAGAGATTGCCTTTACAGGTCTGCCGATATTGATACTCGTAAAGAACGGCGAAGGACTTATTACCAAAGGCGACGATATATTTGCGTGCTATAATACCGTCATAGGCAGTAGCGCAGACGATGTGGACTAAAAAACCTCCTACTATTTTACGGTGGCAAACGATCGCAAAATGTTTGCCACTTTTTTCGTTCCGTCAAGTTCTGCCGCAACGGTTTTTTGTTTGGCGGCAAAAGCGGTGCGGCTGTCGTAAACGCAAGAAACAAGTTTCGGCAAGTTTTCGTAAAGCGTTTTTTCGTCGGCAACAATGCCGCAACCCTTTTCGGCAAACCATTTGGCGTTGTTCACCTGTTCCCCTCGGGAAGCCTTGATCAGCGGCACGGCGACAAACGGCACTCCTGCAATGGTCAATTCCGTAAGCGCGTTACTTCCTGCGCGCGTCAAACACACGTCGGAGGCGGCAAAAACGTCGCCGACATTTTGCACAAATTCCGCTTGTTTTGCGTGTTTGCAATCAATTTTCTTTCCCTTGCCGGTAATCACAAACACGTCAAATTTTTCCGCAATTTTAGGGCAGGCGCAAACGGCGTCGTTTAGTGCTTTTGCCCCCAAACTGCCACCCGTAACCAGCAAAACGGGCTTTTTTCCTTCAAACCCCATTGTTAGAAGTCCCTTGTTTCTATCTCCGCAAATTGCCGATTTTCGCACGATGCTGCCTACAATTTCGGTTTTTTGCTTGCATGGGAAAGCCGACAAAAACCTAGTTGCGTAGTGCGCGGCAATTTTGTTTGCCAGCCCCACGGAGCGGTCGCTTTCGTGTATAACGGTGGGGATTTTCAGTTTGTGTGCGGCAATAATCACCGGCAGACAAACGTATCCGCCTTTGCCGAAAACCACGTTCGGGCGTATTTCTTGCAATATTTTTTTGGATTGGCGTATGCTTTTTAGCAGTTTTATTGGCAACAACAAGTTGGATAAGCAAATTTTCCGCGCAAATTTGCTTGCGGAAATTGTGTAAAACTTTTCAATCGAGCCGTTTTCCACATAGGGCGGAACAAGTTTGTTTTCCATTCCGTCTGCTCCGACGTAGTATATTTTTTGATTTTTCAATAGGTCGGCAATTGCCAAATTAGGCGTAACGTGTCCTGCCGTTCCGCCTCCGCACAATACGATTTTCATACTTGTAGTGTATGCTGTTTTTCCGCTTCTATGTTAAGACTGCCGAGCTTGTCGCAATAAAACTCCCAATGCGGCGGCGACTTCGGCTTTGCAAAGGCCGCGTCGGTTGCTCTTGTGCATTTTTTATAAAATGTCGATGTCGGGATAAAACTTATGGAGTTTTGTATCTAAAACTTATTCGATGCGTTTTGCGTTACGTTGTGCTTTGAAAAACAACAAGCAGTGTTTTATCCGTGCTTACAAACCGTAAACGACACTGCGACCAAAAATTATTTAATCGCACAAATCGCTAGGTTTCAAAACGCCGTTTCCTACTGCGAATGAGCATTGCTTGCGTAGTCGCACCTGCGTTCGCTTCCTGCAACTTTTGTCAAATTTAGTCAAAATTGTCGCATTTGTTAAATATTCGGGTATAATTGCATATTGACAATTTTTAGCGCAATCGGTAAAATATATCGTAACTATATATTATCGGGGAGAAGACCATGAAGCAAACCAAAATTACCTCTCACGACGGAAAACAAATTGCCATGTACGTATGGAACGAAGTATCCAATCCCAAAGCGGTTGTAAAAATCGCGCACGGCATGGTGGAACATTCCGCCCGTTACGACGACTTTGCAAAATACCTCAATTCTCGCGGATATATCGTGGTTATGAACGATCACCGCGGACACGGTCTCACTGCCGAAAAGGACAGCCTCGGCTACGAAGAGGGGGATATGTGGAGCAACAACGTCGGCGATCAGTTGTTTTTGATCGACTACTGCAAAAAAACTTACGGCTTGCCCGTGTATATGATGGGGCACAGTTACGGCAGTTTTATCACGCAGGCGGTCATCAATCGCAATCCGGACGTAAAAGGTTTTGTGCTTGTCGGCTCTAACTATATGAAAGGTTTGGATTTTTGGTTTTGCCGCATAGTGGCAAACGATCTTTGCCGCAACAAAGGACCTCGCCAACCTGCCGACATTATCGTAAAACTGTCTTTCGGTATGTACGAAAAGCGCATTCCCGGAAAAAACAATTGGCTCAATCGCGACGAAGCGGAAGTCAAAAAGTATAGCGAAGATCCGTTTTGCAGTTACAACTGTTCGGCACATTTCTACCGTACGTTTATGAACGGTATTCGCAGTTTGTACACTAAGCAAAGCATTGCCGAAATGAGCAAACAGCCCGTTTTGATTGTGGCAGGTAGCAACGATCCCGTGGGCAACTACGGCAAAGGCGTAGATAAACTTACCAAGTTCTACAAAAACAAGGCAAAACTGTCGGACGTTACCGAAATTTTGTACCCCGACGCGCGTCACGAACTGCTTAACGAACTGTGCAAACAGCAGGCGTACGCCGATATTGCCGATTGGTTGGACTCCCACTTGGCGTAACGGCGCAAGCGGTGGAAGAAGTCGGTGTTCCTTTTGACTATGTTTCACCTAACAAGTCCAATATCGCCATTCGGTACTTCCAATACGTCATGTTGAGCCTGTCGAACCGCCGAGGGCGGTTTTTGCAGGTTAGTATGCAAAGTTTGTGGCAGTTAACAGTATTGGACAGTGCAACGCTTGAGTGTGTTTCTTTGATGTTTTTGCTGACTAAATACCGCCACATAGGCTCCCAATATGTCATGTTGAGCGCAGTCAAATCCTGTTATGTAGGTTTGGTCGATTGTATTCTACTTGACCAATCATATACAGTTGTTCGTTGCTTCCAACATGTCATGTTGAGCGGAGCGAAGCGCAGTCGAAACATCCCCGGGAACGGACACCTTGTGAACATTGGTTGTATGTTGCCGAATACAATATATTTTCCATAAGGTCCCTTTCCAGGGGATCCTTCGACTAACGCTCAGGATGACGTATTCGGACAGTCGGTCGCGTTGTATTCAGCCGGCTTTGCGAAATGGTGTCGTATGCTTTTCAAATGCCTGCTGTTCCAAACAGTTTGCCAACCTTGCACACGAACCTATGGAACCAACTTCGTTGGCGGGAACGGACACCTTGTGGACATGCAATAAGAGTAGCAATGTAACCAACATAAACACTCAATCAACTCCGCACACGAACCTGCAAAACCGGTTCACCGGTGGTCGGAAAAAGTCGTGTAGGAGACTTACGCAAAAATTCAGGTTGTCGATTTGTTCGGCAACCTTTTTTTGTTGCAATCGTCAAAACATTTTGTCTTGTTCGAGCGGTCTATTTTTTGCCGTCGCGATTTTGGTTTTCATCTTTTTCGTTGCCGATACTTCGCGTATATTTTTATTCATCGCCGTGTATAAACATAGATTATGTTGCATATTTATGCAACCAATTTCAAATCGGCTTTTCAAACAGCCATTTTGCTTGATATATAATGAATATTTGCAAATATACTGCTTGCAATATTTAAGTATATATGGTATACTGTAAACACTTTGCCGATTGCGGCAACACGGAGGAAAAAATCAGTGAATCAATCTTACGAAGCAAAAGATATTCAGGTTTTGGAAGGTTTGGACGCAGTTCGTATGCGCCCGGGCATGTACATAGGCACGACGGGCGTAAAAGGTCTTCACCATTTGTTGTGGGAGATTGTGGATAACGCCGTCGACGAAGCCACAAACGGCTATGCGGACAAAGTTACCATCACTTTGCACAAAGATAACAGCGTCACCGTGACGGACAACGGAAGAGGTATCCCCGTAGACATCCATCCGCAACTGAAAATCAGCGGTGTGGAAGTGGTTTTCACTCAACTGCACGCAGGCGGCAAATTCAACAACGAAAACTACGCCTATTCCGGCGGACTTCACGGTGTGGGCGCTTCGGTAACAAACGCCTTGTCGGAGTGGCTGACGGTGACGGTTGCCAAAAACGGCAAATTGTACTGCCAGCACTTCCACAGTCCCTACGACGAGGAGCACAAAAAGGTTCTTTCCGGCGTACCTATCGACCACTTGACGGAAATCGGCACAACGGATAAGCACGGCTCCACAATCACCTTTTTGCCGGACCAGCGCGTGTTCAAAAACATTCAAATGGACTACGGCGTAATCCAAAAGCGCGTAAAGGAACTTGCGTTTTTGAACAAGGGAATCACCTTTGAACTTACCGACGAGCGCTTTGCCGATGACGACGGAATGAACGTTCACGAAGTGTTTTGCTACGAAGGCGGCTTGAAGGACTTTGTTTTGTATCTCAACGAAAACAAAGCGCCTTTGCATATCAGCCCGCTGTACTGGAAGGGTAAAAACGAAACTTTGCAGTTGGAATTTGCCTTCCAATATACCTCCAACTACACGGAAAACTTCATTTCCTACGTAAACAACATCCCCACGGGCGAAGGCGGCATGCACGAAACCGGCGTAAAAACGGCAATGACCAAGGTCATGAACGACTATGCCCGCAACAAGGGATTTTTGAAAGCCAAGGAAGATAACCTTTTGGGCGAGGACTTCAGAGAGGGCATCACGCTTGTTATGGCTGTAAAAATGGCAAACGTGCAGTTCGAAGGCCAAACAAAAACCAAACTGGGCAACGTGGAAGCGCGTATAGCCTGCGAAGCGTTGGCAACGCAAGCTTTTACCGAACTGCTTGCCGCTAACGCAGCCACAGCCGAAGTTATCATCAAAAAGTCAATTGCATCTGCAAAGGTGAGAGAGGCCGCTCGCAAAGCCAAGGAAGTTACTCGTCAAAAGAACAGCATTTTCAATTCCACATTGATAGGTAAACTTGCCAGTTGCACCGGGCGCGACGCTTCCAAAAACGAACTGTTCATAGTTGAGGGCGATAGTGCCGGCGGCAGTGCAAAGCAAGCGCGCAATCGTCGTTTCCAAGCAATTTTGCCTTTGCGCGGCAAACCGCTCAACGCCGAACGCAAACGTATCGATCAGGTGCTTGCCAACGAGGAAATTCGTTCGCTCATTTCGGCTTTGGATACCGGCATAGGCGAAGAGGACTTTAACATAGACGACTTGAAGTACGACAAAATCATAATCTTGTCCGATGCCGACCAGGACGGCGCGCACATCAGAGCCATTTTGCTTACGTTCTTCTTCCGCTACATGCGCGAGCTTATCACCGAAGGTCATGTCTATATCGGCATGCCTCCATTGTACAAAATTTCTAAAAAAGATAAGGTCAAGTACGCCTACGACGACTACGAACTGCAAGAAGCCGTTCAGGAGTTCGGCAAAGGCTACGACCTTCAACGCTACAAAGGTCTTGGCGAAATGAATGCCGAGCAACTGTGGGAAACCACAATGAACCCGGAAACTCGCACGCTTATGCGCGTAACAATCGAAAACATATCCGAAGCCGAACGTATGGTAACAACGCTTATGGGCGACCAAATCGACGCGCGCAAGGCGTACATAACGGAAAATGCCGATTTTAACAAAGACAAAGACGCCGTCTTTGAAGAATTGCTGTAAGGAGTGGTAAACAAATGAAACAACTTGATATTTTCGACTTGGAACACAGCGATATCGAAAAAATGGAAGACGGCACAAATTTGCTCACCAAGCCTATGGAAATCGTCATGCACGAATCCATGATGCCTTACGCAGAACACGTAATTTTGGATCGTGCGCTGCCCCGTGTCGAGGACGGCTTAAAACCCGTTCAACGCCGCATTTTGTACTCTATGTACGAGCAAAACAATCTCCCGGACAAGCCTACTCGCAAATCGGCGCGTATCGTCGGTGACTGTATGGGACGTTATCACCCTCACGGCGACAGTTCCATTTACGACGCAATGGTGCGTATGGCGCAACCGTTTTCCATGAACGTACCGCTTATCGTAGGTCAGGGAAACTTCGGTAACATCGACGGCGACAGCGCGGCTGCAATGCGTTATACCGAAGCAAAACTTTCTCCCATTGCGGTGGAGTTGCTTCGCGACATCGAAAAGAACACCGTTCACTGGTCGCGCAACTTCGACGACACCACAAAAGAACCGGACATGTTGCCGGGCAGATTTCCCAACCTTCTTGTCAACGGCGCAACGGGTATTGCGGTAGGTTTGGCAACCAATATTCCTCCTCACAACTTCGGCGAAGTTATCGACGGAACTATTGCCTACATCGAAAACAAAAACATTTCCCTTTCGGCAATGATGAAAATCATCAAGGGACCGGATTTCCCCACGGGCGGCTACGTTTTGCCGGGCGAAGGGCTTCAACAAGCCTATGAAACGGGCAAGGGCAAAATTACCGTTCGCGCAAAAATGCACGTGGAAGTTGCCCCGGGCGACCGTCGCAACATAGTTATCACGGAAATTCCTTACGGACTTAACAAAGCCGACCTTTTGGTAAAAATTGCCGCTTTGAAGGACGAAAAGAAGGAAATGTTTGCCGGCATAGCGGAAATTATCGACGAAAGCGACAAAGAAGGTATGCGCGCGGTAATCAAACTTAAAAAAGATTGTGACGTAAACAAAACCATCCGGTTGCTATTAAAATATTCCCAACTGGAAATGAGTTACGGCATCAACATGGTTGCCATTGCCGACGGCAAACCGCAACTTATGGGACTGCTGGATATCATCGCGTACTACGTTGCCTATCAGCGCGAAGTTATCCTAAAACGCAGCAAGTTCGAGTTGGAAGAAGCAAAAGAGCGTGAGCATATTCTAAAAGGTTTGGTTATTGCCGTAAGCAACATCGACGAAGTTATCAAAATCATCAAAAACGCGTCGTCAACTACGGATGCAAAATCAAAGTTGCGTATCACGTTCGATTTGTCGGATAGGCAGGCTCAAGCCATTTTGGATTTGAGGCTGGCACGTATCACCAAGTTGGAAGTAAGCAAACTTCAAAACGAACTTGCCGAACTGGAACGCACGATTGCGCGCCTTACGGTTATCATCAACTCCAAGCATGAGCAAATGGAACTTATCAAAACCGAACTGGGCGCACTTAAGCGTGCTTACAAAGTGCCTCGTCGAAGCGAAATGTGCAAGGACGAATCGGCAGCAGTAATCCCATGCGAAACCGACGAAAAACCCGTGGAAACGGTGGTAGTGGCAATTGCGGCGGACTACACGATAAAACGTATCCCCGTCAAAAACTTCAATTTGTCCAACAAGGAAGCCATCGGCGCAAGTTCTTCGGAAATTCTTACCCATGCCATCGAAACGCAAACCGATTCCACGGTTATGTTTTTCAGCAATTTGGGCAACTGTTACAAAACCAACGTCGGAAATTTGCAAGAGGTGCGCTATCGCGACAACGGCATGACTTTGTCGCAAACCTTCCCCGAGGCACAAAAAGGCGAACTGCCGATTGCGGTGTTCGCAATGCCCAAGGACGGCGAAGTTACGGGGCAACTGCTCATTTACTCTCGCCAAGGTCTTGTCAAACGTTCGGAGTGGAGCGAGTATCAACTTCTTAAAAACGCCTTCCAAGGCTACAAAGGCAAGGAAGGGGACGAAGTGTTCAAGGTGGAGTGCGTAGAGCCTGATACGGAAATTTTCTACGTAACCAATCGCGGAGGTTGTACACGTTTCGACGTGGACGAAATTCCGCTTCAAGGCAGGGTTGCCGGCGGTGTGTACTGCATCAAACTTGCCGACGACGAACGCGTCGTTTTTGCCGGACAGGTCAAAAAGGACAAGGGGCAAATCCTTATGGTAACGGACAAGGGCTTTATGAAGCGACTGCCCGTTACGGAAATTACCAAGCACGCGCGTAACTGCAAGGGGGCAAAAGGTACGGAATTCGGCACCAACGGCACCTGCTTGGTCTATGCTTCCTACGTTGGCGAAAAACCTTACAAAATTGCCATTTGGGATAAAGCCAACACCTACGTTGTGGACACGTCGGACGTGACTGTGGAGAACAAAAACAACAAAGGCAAACTGCCCAAGGGCAAAAAGGGTGGCATAGCGGTAGAAAAGGTTATCGCATACAGATATTCTGCGGACAAAGTGTAACAGAACGGATAAAATGTAATTTGTGCGGGAGCAATGCTAACAAAGGCATTGCTTCCGTTTTGTCTTTGCCGCGCGCACGAGGAAACTTTTTGCCGAAGTTCTTTTCGACAAACGCTTGACATAATATTTATAAGTGTTATTATACCAATTACTATGAAAATTCAACTTTCCGACCACTTCACGTACAAGCGGCTGTTACGCTTTGTCGCGGCGCCGGTGTTCATGATGATTTTTCTATCCGTCTACTCGGTTGTAGACGGTATTTTCGTATCCCGTTTTGCAGGCGAAACGCAGTTTACAGCCGTCAATTTTATCTATCCGGTGATAATGGTGTTGGGCGCAGTCGGCTTTATGTTAGGCGCTGGCGGCACGGCGATAGTGTCCAAAACGCTGGGCGAAGGTGACAGAGAAAAGGCAAATTCCTATTTTACCGTTATCGTGTTGTTCACGGCGGCTTTGGGCGTGGTGTTGGCGCTCGTCGGCGTGTTTGCCGTAGGTCCCATTGCAAAACTGTTGGGTGCCGAAGGCGAAATGCTAAACTACTGCAGGACATACGCTCAAATAATTGTTGCCGGTTTGCCGTTCTTTATGGTGCAAAACCTTTTCCAAAGTTTCTTTTCCACTGCGGAAAAACCCAAACTCGGATTTTTGTTTACTGTAATCAGCGGCGTTACCAACATCATTTTGGATGCGTTGTTCGTTGCCGTTTTCAAGTGGGGCATAGAGGGTGCGGCAATCGCAACTCTCATCAGTCAGATAGTCGGCGGCGTAGCGCCCGTATTCTACTTTTTGCGGACTAACGGCAGTTTGCTCAAATTCGTCCGTCCCAAGTGGAACGGCAAGGTTATTTTGCAATCTTGCACAAACGGCTCGTCGGAACTTTTGGGCAACGTTTCAATGTCGCTTGTGTCCATGTTGTACAACTCTCAACTGCTCAAAATTGCAGGCGAAAGCGGTGTTGCTGCGTTTGGCGTAATTATGTACGTTCAGTTCGTATTTGTGGCAATTTTCATAGGCTACTGCATCGGCACCGCTCCGATAATAAGTTTCAACTACGGCTCCGGAAACAGGGCGGAATTGCAAAATGTTTTCAAAAAGGTGATAGTTATGGTAACGATAACCGGGCTGGCTATGTTTGCGCTGGCGTTCGGGCTGTCCAAACCGATAGGCTATCTGTTTTTCCCGCATAACGCAACCCTGCGGGGAATGACGGAGCGCGGCATGGTGTTGTATTCGCTGTGCTTTTTGATTTGCGGCTTCAACATGTTCGGTTCGTCCTTTTTCACGGCGCTGAACAACGGGCTGATTTCGGCAATTTTGTCCTTCGGAAGGACGCTCGTGTTCCAACTTGTGTGCATATTCGTTATGC
>CAKRAM010000115.1 GCA_934294965.1 uncultured Clostridia bacterium | reverse complement strand
CAAAAACCGTGTTCAAAAATAGAAAAATGCAAATATTTTTTGTAATAAAATGTAATAAAGTATTGAATTCGTGTCAATTGTGTGATATAATCGCCCTATGCCATAAAGGAGATGTGTGTGTATGTTTGACAAAAAGACGGTACTAAACGACATTTTTGCTGTTGGTAACGCGCAAACGAAGGAGGAGTATACACAGGTTGTGGTGAGTAGAGTTTTGTTTTATATCGCAATAAACCGAAAATTGGTCGGCGCGATGTATTTGCAAACCGCTCTGGAAAATCTGTGTCTACAGGAAAAATCCATCATTCATTTGCGCAAGGACGTGTACGAGCCGCTTTCCAAGCAGTACTCTGCGTCCGCTACCAGCGTGGAACGTGCAATGCGTGGCTGCATTCACGGATGCCACAATCAAGGAGATCTTCTCAAACTGAACGACCTGTTCGGCTGTCAAGTGTTCGACGCCCAATACGCGCCCACTAACGGAGAATTTCTAAGTATGGTCACGTCGCTTATTACGTTCGTTTCTAGGGATTACGCACCGAATTTTTGCAAATAACCCTAGGCGAAAAGCAAACAGGTCGCAAAGCTTGTTGCCAAAATGCCGCCGTATGACAGGACGGGAAGAATTGCGACTAAACAACGGCACGGCAACGCCGAAGCAAATAATTATGGCAAATGCTCGGCAAAAGGAAGGAAAACTCTCAACGATTGGTTGGGAGTTTTTCTTTTGGGAAAAGCAATGTGGCAATAGCACTAACAATTTGCAAAATTTTTTTTCAAATCGTTGACTTTTGCAAATCGACGCTGTATAATATCTTAGCAAATTGAATATGCGCTGTTAGCTCAATTGGATAGAGCGTTGGTCTACGGAACCAAAGGTTAGGGATTCGAGCTCCTTACGGCGCGCCAGAAGTCTTGTCTACTCGGCAAGACTTTTTTCTTGCAAAAAAAAAGCCACCGATTTTGAAATGCGTCCAAAAGTTTAACCAACTTATTGCGGATGTTTCGTTTTCGGTGGCTTTATGTTTTGTATTGGCGATTGCGCCTATCCGTCGTGCTGTTAAGAATTTTGCACTTCGTAGCAAACGCATCAAATGCTTCGTGTCGGCAGGGCAGGTCGTTGCTGTGGGAAAAATCTACCTGCCGGAACACAAAACCGTTTCGGTCAATGTTCGCACGATTTTTGACGGACTTTCAAAATCTTCAACTATGAATTGTATTCCGTATCTCTAACTGATTTTTCGTCAAATCGGGTTTTTCTACGTTCAATTTTCTCAGGCACGCGCGGTTATTTTTGGCGTGTGCCGTGAATCAATGCGTTCGGTAGGGTACGGCGTCTTATTTTGCCAATGCGTAAATTGCATCCAAGTAGATTTGGGACATAAGTTTTAGGTTTTCCAAATCTATGTACTCGTTGGGCATGTGTATCGTTTGTTCTGCCCCGGGAAATTCCGGACCGAATGCAACGCAGTTGGGCAGGCAGCGGCTGTACGTTCCTCCGCCGATTGCAATGGGTTCGGCGTGTAATCCGGTTGCGGTGTTGTAGACGTCCATAAGGGACGTTACCAAATCGCTGTCCGAAGGTACGAAAAGAGGCTCGCTTACGTGTCCCGGCACGACCTCAAATTCCGCAGGAGTGTTTTTTACCAACAAATCGTGCATAAAGTTGCAGTTGTAACTGACGGGGAAGCGAATATCCACGGTTGCGGTAAGTACGCCGTCGTCGCTTGTGGAAAGTACTCCCAAATTGCAAGTCAGTTTGCCGCTGGCTTCGTCGCAAAGGCAAATGCCCCAATTTGCGCCGTCCGTGCCGATTATTTTGTTTGCAACAAAGTTCAACGTGGCATTTTGCGGATAGGCTTCGGCAAGTAACTTCAAAACGGGATGAGCCGCGTTTATGCCTTCGTCGGGAGTGCTTCCGTGAGCGGCTTTGCCGACTGCCGATAGTTGAACTCTTTCGTCGACGATTTTTACCGATACGCCCAATTCGTCGGCACGTGTTTTGGATATTACGTCCAAAACGTCCATATCCGCCGTGGCAACGCAGGCAGAGGGTACAACGTTGGCGCGCGTTCCTGCCGAAATGCTTACGCCGTTCGGTAGTTTTCCGCAAACAACGTCAAATTGGTAAATGCCTTTTTCACGGTTGATTACGGGAAAATCTCCGTCCGGCGAAAAGGACAACGTGGGATAAGGCATTTTTTGGAAGTAGTGTTCCACGCATTCCATACCGGATTCTTCGTCGCAGCCGAAAATAAAGCGTACCGTTTTGGACGGCTTAAAACCCGCGTCGTGTAGAGCCTTTGCCGCAAACAGGCAGGCAATCATCGGACCTTTGTCGTCGGTTGTTCCACGCCCCCACAGTTTTCCGTCGGAAACAACGCCTGCATACGGCGGATATTTCCATTCCGAATCGATTGCGGGAACGACGTCCAAGTGTCCCAAAATACCCAAAACTTCGTCGCCTGTTCCGGGGAAGTCCACCTGCCCTGCGTAACCGTCTACGTTTGTGGAAACAAAACCGAATTCGGTTGCTTTGTTCAACACATAGTCCAAACAAGACTTGATTTCCGTTCCGAAAGGTGCGCCTTGAGCGGCCTCTCCTTTTTCCGAACGGAAAGATATTACTTTTTGCAAAACGGAAACCATGTTTTCCAAATCGTTTGCAAGAATTTGTTTTGCGTTTTTCATACGACACCTCGATAATAAGGATTTTTTATACGTATATTATACACAAAATTGCGATAATGTGCTATTATATCTATACAAATTTATAAAAGGAATACTTTCGCGACGTTTTGCCGCTGCGGCGTTATGTGTTGCGAAAGGTTGCAAAACGCCGATGAGTAACGAAAACTGCGGTCACCGCGATCGTATGAGAGAAAGATTGCTAAAAGACGGATTGGATGGTTTTCAGGACCACGAGGTTTTGGAAATGTTGCTCTACCAAACGATACCTCGCAAGGATACAAACAAATTGGCGCACAAATTGCTGCACAAATTCGGCAGTTTTGCCAACGTGATGAACGCCTCTCCGCAACAACTCATGACTGTGGAGGGCATATCCGAGGTTACCGCGTGCTACATTGCCGTGGTAAAGGAAACTTGGCGGCGCTACGTTTTATCCGCAAAGGAAGTCAGCAAAATTCAGGGCGTGTCGCAAGCGTTGGAGTACGCCAAGTCGCTTTTGGCTTTCAGCGGAACGGAACGGGCAATTGTGGTGTATTTGAATTTTTCTTCCAATGCCATTTTGGTTGAGGAGTTCAATTCCGGACAAATTGACCGCGTAAACGTGGAGGTCAAAAACATCGTCGCAACGGCAATGCGCACAAATGCGGCGGCGGTTGTCTTGTGTCACACTCACATAAACGGATTGCCGGATCCCAGCCAAGCCGACGATGTTTTCACAAATCAACTTTGCCTTGCCTTGTGCGGGGTGGACGTCGTTTTTGCCGAACACGCCATCTTCACCGACGACGGCAACGTGTACAGTTATCGCGAAAGCGGCAAACTTGCACAAATTCAAAACGAATATCAAAGAATATCAACTGTCAAACAGAGGTAAATATGAAAGAATTACGCACAAGATTTGCTCCCAGCCCGACGGGATATTTGCACATAGGCGGGCTTAGAACCGCCCTTTACAGTTACTTGTATGCAAAAAAGAACAACGGTAAACTTATTTTGCGCATAGAAGACACCGATCGCACCAGATACGTCGAGGGCGCGGTGGAAATCATTTATCGCACGCTGCGTGAAACTGGCATTATGTACGACGAAGGTCCGGACGTGGGAGGCGACTACGGTCCGTACATTCAAAGCGAGCGCAAGGACGAATACCTTGCGTATGCCAAGCAACTTGTGGAAAGCGGACACGCGTACTATTGTTTTTGCTCGGAAGAACGTTTGGCAAGTTTGCCGGACGTAAACGGTGCGCGCCGCTACGATAAACACTGCTTGCATTTGCCCAAAGAAGAAGTGGAACGCAGACTTGCCGCCGGCGAGCCGTACGTAATCCGTCAAAATATGCCCACCGAAGGCAGCACGACCTACGTCGACGCCGTCTACGGAGAAATTACAATCGATAACAGCGAGTTGGAAGACCAAATCCTCATCAAGTCGGACGGAATGCCGACCTACAACTTTGCCAACGTCATCGACGACCACCTTATGGCAATCAACTGCGTAATGCGCGGAATCGAATATCTTTCCAGCACGCCCAAGTACAATCTTCTTTACGACGCGTTCGGATGGGAACGCCCGATGTACATCCACATGCCGCCCATCATGAAGGACGCGCAACACAAACTTTCCAAACGTAACGGCGACGCCAGTTATGAGGACCTTATCGCGAAAGGATTTTTGAAGGACGCCATCGTCAACTACATTGCGCTTTTGGGATGGTCGCCAAAGGACGACAGCGAAAAAATGTCCTTTGAGGAATTGAAGCAAAAATTCGATATCGCAGGCATAAACAAAAGCCCGTCTATTTTCGATCCGGTTAAACTTGCTTGGCTCAACAGTTTGTACATCAAGGACATGTCCTCGGAAGATTTTTCCGCCTACGCAACGCCTTGGATAGAAAAATGCTATCTTAAAGATTTTGACAAAGCGCTTGTTTGCAAACTTATCCAAAGCCGCATAGAAACGTTTGCCGAAATGGAAGAGAAATTGCGCTTCTTGGCGGAATACGGTCCGTTCGACAGCGAGTTGTACTTCAACCAAAAGCAAAAAACCGACGCACAAACGGCAAAAGAAGTTTTGCCTCACGTAAAAAGCACGCTTGCTGACGTGGAAACGTGGGATAACGAACATTTGTATCAGGCGCTTGTTGCGCTTGCGCAAAAACTCGGCATCAAAAACGGCAAAGTGCTTTGGCCTGCGCGCGTTGCGCTTACGGGACTTGCCGCCACTCCGGGCGGAGCAAGCGAAGTTGCCGAAATTTTGGGCAAAGAGGAAACTATTCGTCGTTTGGATTTGGCAATATCGGCATTGAACTGAACAAGAAAAAACAGTCGCAGGTTAACTCCTTGCGACTGTTTTTGGTTTTGTGTAAAGTTGTCGATTTTTGCAAAAGTTTGCCTTGTGTGGCTACAAATATCGCTTTGCCGAGCGCTTGGCAACGTGCCTCTACGTCGGAACGTATGCAGTCAAGGCGCAAAAGCGGAGTGAAACGTATTTTACGGCGACTTTGCGGCAAATTTAGCAGCAAGCGGTCTTTGCAGATTTTGACAATATCAGTAATCCGTGCCGATTTCCAACGCCAACGTCATCATTTCGTGGAAGGAATTTTGTCTGTCCTCGGAGGAAAGTTCTTCGCCGGTGAGAAGGTGGTCGGATATGGTGCAAACGCACAATGCCTTTTTGTTTGCGCGAGCGGCATTAAGGTAAAGTGCGGCGGATTCCATTTCCACTGCCAAAACGCCCATTTTTCCCCAAACGACGCTGCCTGCTCCGTCGTCGTAGAAGGTGTCGCTGGAAAGGATGTTGCCCACTTTGTAAACGTAGCCAAGTTCCTTTGCTTTGGCAACGGCTTTTTCCAAAAGTTCGTAACTGCAAATGGGGGCAATGGTGCCGGGCATGCCGAATTGGTGTGCGTAGTTGCTGTTGGTGCATGCGCCTTGAGCAAAAACAAGGTTGCGAAGTTTCAAATCGGGGTGGATTGCGCCGGCAGAGCCAATGCGAATGATGTTTTCCACGCCGTAGAAGTTATATAGTTCGTAACTGTAAATACCGATCGAGGGGATTCCCATTCCGCTTGCCATAACGGAAATGCGTTTTCCCTTGTATGTGCCGGTATACCCTTGAACGCCGCGCACGTTGTTTACCAAAACGGGGTTTTCCAAGTAGTGTTCTGCAATGTATTTTGCGCGGAGCGGATCTCCGGGCATCAGAACGGTGGGGGCAAAATCGCCAAGTTTAGCCGAAATGTGAGGTGTGGGTATTGCCATAACAAATCTCCTTGCGGCAAGCAAAAGTTTTTGCGTTTTGCCTTTGCAGCACGCAGCCGCTTGCCTGTTGGATTTATTATATTATACCGCTTGGCGTTTGTCAATGGCAAAAGTCGTTGCCGCCGATTGCCTCGTTGTCGCTTGCAAAAATGCACGCAAATGCAAACAACGTTCAAATTTTTGCAATTCATGCGGCAAATAGGGGCAAGAATGTTTCGGCTACGGCCAAATATTTCTTGACTTATTTCTTTGTGTTTGCTACAATAAACAAGTATGTATAGTGGTTTATTGTACGCAAGCGATATTTTCGGCTGCGTAACGGTGCCGATACAAATAATTGCTACGTGCTTTTGCACGATGAATAAGGAGAGTATTATGAAAAGAACCTACCAACCCAAGAAAAGACAAAGAAGCAAAGTTCACGGTTTCAGAGCCAGAATGAAAACCACCGGCGGTCGCAGAACGCTTGCAAGACGCAGAAACAAGGGTCGCCACAGCCTTTCCGCATAACAGAGGCGCAAGTTGAAGTCTATATACAGACTTAAAAAAAATTACCAATACAACTATGTTTACAAACATGCCAAAAGCGTCGCCGATAGGCGATTCATTTTGTTGTACTGCCCTTCGGGGCAGGACAAGCAAACGCGTTTCGGTTTTTCGGTCGGCAAAAAATTCGGCCACGCGGTAACGCGCAATCGCATAAGGCGACAAATGAAGGCGGCAACCTCGGTTTATGCCGCTGACGTAACTTGTGGCTACAACGTGGTTATTATCCCCCGCGAAACTCCGACGTGTCAATACTCGGAAATTGTGGACTCTATCGGAAAATTGCTAAAAAGGGCAGGGCTTTTGCAATGAAGTACGTTGCTATTGCCATGCTCAAACTCTACAAAGCAACCTTGTCCAAATGGAAAGGACGCAAAACCTGCATTTTTACGCCGAGTTGTTCGGTGTATTCCATGGAGGCGTACTACAAGCACGGCTTTTTTGCAGGCAGTTGGCTAACCCTAAAACGTTTGCTAAGGTGCGGACCATGGGGCAAAGGCGGATTCGATCCCGTTCCCAAAAATCTTCGCGGAAATATGAAGTGGCACGTGTAAACTCGGTTGAGATTTTGTGTTGGAGCAACAATGAACAAAAAAATTAAAACAACTATCATCACCGTATTGTTGATGCTGTTTTGCTTGTGTCTGTTTACTGCCTGTCAGCAAAAAACCGTAGGCTTTTTGCAATATTCGGCATCGGAAATGGGTGCCGTGGGCAAACTGGTGCGTTGGATGCACGATTGGCTTGGCACAGGCAACTACGGTTGGACCGTTGTGTTGTTTACCGTAATATTGAAAGTCGTCATGCTACCCCTGGACTTTTGGCAACG
>CAKRAM010000114.1 GCA_934294965.1 uncultured Clostridia bacterium | reverse complement strand
TTAGGACAAGAAACGAATTGCACTCCGTCGGTTTTTCCCACCGCGGACAATATTTCGTAAGCGGCTTTAACTTCTTCCACCGGATCGGCGGTAAGAGAAACGCGTATCGTATCTCCGATTCCGTCCAACAGCATAGAGCCTATGCCGATAGCGTTTTTAACGATACCTTGTCTAAGCAGTCCCGCCTCGGTAACTCCGACGTGCAAGGGATAGTTAAGTTTTGCCACCTCCCTGTTTATGAAAACGGTGTCGGCAACAGAACTGCACTTCGCTGATAGCACAAGATTGCAAAAGCCTCTATTCTCGAAGTATCTTACGTAGTCGGTCAAAGCAGATATAGCGGCCGCACGCTTGTCGCCATCAAAACGCAACAATTCATTTCTATTCAATGAACCGGCATTCACTCCGATACGAATTGCCGCGCCGCTATGCTTGGCAGCAGCGATAACCTCTTCCATTCCGCGCTCGGGCATATTTCCGGGATTTATGCGAACTTTGTCCGCGCCTGCCTCGATTGCTTTGACAGCAAGACGGTAATCGAAATGTATATCCGCGATAAGCGGCATAGAAGTATGCTTACGAACTTCGGCGAAAGCCACTGCCGATTGCAAATTCGGAACGGCGATCCTGACCAATTGACAACGAGCATCCTTGAGCCGAGCGATTTGCGCAAGTGTAGCGTCGACGTCTAGCACCGGCACGTTGGTCATAGATTGAACGGAAATTTTCCCGTCACCTATAACAAAATTATGCAAAATGGCTTGTTTTTTTGATTTTTCCATATCTCACACTGCATGCAAACAAACTTTTGGCCTGCAAAATTACATTACGGCTTGGCTATTACTTAATAAAACACCTTTAGTACATCCAGTAAAATTACCAAAGCGATAAGGATAATCAGTCCAATTCCGTTTATCATTGCTTGAACTTTGGGTTTTAGAGGCTTTTTTGTGATCCACTCGATAATCACAAACACCATTTGGCAGCCGTCCAGCGCAGGAACCGGGAGCAAATTGAACACGGCAAGGTTGACCGAAATCAGCACGATCAAAAGCAGCACCGCCGGGAAACCTGCGGCAACAACTTGCGATGTTACGGCGATTGTAGTGATCGGCCCGCCCATTTCGTCCAAGCCTGTTGAGCCGGTAAACAATCCGCCCAAGGTTTTGAGAACCACTACGGCTGTTTCTCCGCAAAACGGAAGAATACGCCCCATACGCATTCCGAAAGGATATTTGTACATAGTTGTTTTCGTATTGATGCCCAATCCGGAATAGCGACTTTCCATAACGCCGATTTTAAGCAAGTCGTCAACCGTCAACGAAATTACACACTGAACGTTGTTTTGCGTCAAAATCGTAACTTGGCAAACGTGGTCCGAGCCGTAAGTAACCGCCAAGTCGGACAAATACTGAACGTATTGACCGTTTTTGGACATATACACGTCGTCAATTTTATAAATTTGATCGCCTTTGGTAAGCAAAGTTCCGCTATCATCTAGTTTATAATCGCGGTTTAGATCGGACACGTAGGACAAAAAGAACGTTTGTTTATCAACTTTGATAGTCTTAAAAGTCCCGTCCTGACGATAAACCGTAACTTCCAATTGGTCGTCTTTGAGGTATTCGGACACGGACTGGATAAGATAAACGCGCTTACCGTTAACTTCGTAGATGATATCTCCGGTTTGAAGTTCCTGCACTGCCGAATCGGCGTATCCGAACGGCTTACCGACAACCGTTACACTTTCTCCGTAGGCGGTGAACAGTATAAAACAAACCAAAACGGCAAACAAAAAGTTGAAAAACGCGCCGGCAAACAACACGATAAGTCGTTTCCAAGGCTTTTGTTTGTTAAAAGCGTCGGGGTTGTCCGTGCCGTCATCGTTTTCGCCTTCAAACGCGCAATATCCCCCAAGAGGAAATGCTCGCAACGAAATTACTTCGCCGTTTTTTCTTGTTTTTGACAATAATTTGGGTCCCATACCGACGGCAAATTCGTTAATTTTGAATTTAAGCAATTTACCCGCCAAATAATGACCGAATTCGTGCACGGTTACCATAAGCATCAAAATAAGGAACGCCAAAATGACGTACCAAATTTTAAGCATAACCGAACCGAAACTTGCAATTATCAACAGCATATTTCTCCGTCAATGACGTTTTTTGCATATTTTCGCGCAATAACGTCCACTTTCTTAATATTTTCTACGTTAAGTTCCCAATCCTGAACCAATTCGCTAAGTGCGTCAATCGTAGTTACGATAACGTTATAAAACCTGTCAAACGGCAACAGACCGACAAGGAACGACGCTACACACTCGTCGTTTGCCGCGTTCATAACCGTTGCGCACAAGGGGGGATACTTTTTTATTTCGTATCCGAGTTTGGCACAGGGAAACCTCTCATAATTGCAACTTTGGAAAGTCAGTTTTCTCATCATATCCAAAGTCAAATCGTTTGCCACAACCTTTTTGCCGACGCCGAGCAATGCAATTTCTATCGGAAGGCGCATATCGGGCGCGGCCAGTTGTGCCATTACGCTACCGTCGCAAAACTTAACCATAGAATGCACTACGCTTTGCCTATGAACAACGATTTCAATTTTATCCGTCGGCACAGAGAACAAGTAACTTGCCTCCAAAACTTCCAACGCCTTGTTCATCATTGTTGCGCTGTCAACGGTAATTTTGCTACCCATGCTCCAATTGGGATGTTTTAGGGCGTCCTCTGCCGTAACCGACGAAAGCTCAAACTCGGAAAGATCATAAAAAGGGCCACCGCTGGCAGTTAGCCAAATTTTATCCAACGAAGAGGGATCTCTTCCCAGAAGGCACTGCATAATTGCCGAATGTTCGCTGTCTATCGGCACGAGGTTGCCATCCTTGACTTTTGGCATTACCAAGTACCCAGCGCACACCAAAACTTCCTTGTTTGCAAGAGCGACTTGCACGCCGTTATCCAAACAATAAAGCACGGCGGAAAGCGCAGCGATGCCCTTTGTTGCAACCACCGCAATGTCCGCACCCTTAACGGCTTCGATAAGGCATTGTTCGCCGTCACTCTGTATCAATGCGGAATATTTCGGAAAAAACTCCAATGTTTGTTCATTGAGTTTTTCCTCGTTAGAATACGCAACAAGAGAATATACCGAAAGAATGTCGGGATTTTGTCTTATCACGTCCAAAGTTTGCGTACCGATGGAGCCGGTACTGCCCAGCACTGCAACTTTTTTCATACTAGATGATAAACATAAACACGAAGGAAATGAACAGCGCATTTAGCATGATGCCGTCAAAACGATCCATAATTCCGCCGTGCGCGCCCAAAACGTGACTGTAATCTTTTATACCGCAAAAACGTTTAACGTGACTTGCCAAAAGGTCTCCGATTTGCGTCATAATCGAGCCGAAAAATCCGATTACGGAGTAAACGACTGCAACCGAAGCGTTAGACAATCCCAAACCGCTGAACGTCAACCCGTACTGAGCGCCAAAGACTTTTACGAAGTCGAACAGTATAAAAATCAAAAACGAACCCAAGCAACCGCCAAATACACCGCCGACTGCCCCTTCAATCGTTTTATTAGGGCTGATTTGAGGACAAAGTTTGTTTATTCCGAACAAACTACCCACAAAGTACGCAAAAACATCGGTAAAGGACGATACGGCAAACACCAACGCCAAACCGATTGCGTTAAGCGGCAACAGATAGCTTTCTCTGTAGCCTAAATACTGCCAAATATCTTTTTCTACGTACTGTTGCATCTCCGCAGAAATCGTTTGCGTGCTTGCACAGCGATTTATGTACAAAAGCGATGCCATGAACAGTCCCGGGTAAACGAGCATGCAAGCCACATACACCAAACTGTCGGCACGATTTGCATACAGCGATGTGACAACGGCACAAATGAACACTATCAACGTGAAAAATATTATGCCGATAAAGCCGAACAAACTGTACGCAGGACCAACTCCGAAACCGTACAGCCACAAAAGCCAACTGAAACAATCGGGAATACGCTCTTTTCCGAACGCGCGGCGCATTTCAACCACGGAAAGCAAAATTAACACGTAAATAATCACCGAATTTATTGCTCTGCCGCTAATAATCCACCAATTCGGCATATATATATCGGCTAAAATCATCCCTGCCATCACAATAAAAATGGCGATACCGACGAGTACTCGATTCCAAAACGATTTTTTCTCAATCATTTTTCAGTCCTCCGAAATTGCGGGTGCGTGCCGAATATTCTTCGATAAGGCTATCATACTCCGCATTGCTGAAATCAGGCCAAAGTGTATCGACGAAAAACAACTCCGAATACGCGCTTTGAAACAACAAAAAGTTGGACAATCTAATTTGTCCGCCGGTGCGAACAATCATATCCGGAGCAGGAATAAACGGATTGTAAAGGTTTTCCGAAATACCCTCTATCGTAATAGGACGTCCTTTCTCCGCCAATGCCTTTGCCGCATGAACGATTTCGGCTTGACCGCCGTAGTTTATACACAAATTTACGCAAATTGCATCGTTGTATTTTGTTCGTTCACAAACCAAGCGGATTTTTTCCACCAAAGAATCGGGGAGCCCTTTCATTTCGCCGGAAACCACTATTCGTATTCCGTCTTTGCAAAACTCCTCCAGTTTGCTTACGTATTTTTCCGCAAGAGAAAAGAGCGAACTTACTTCGCCGTTCGGACGTTTCCAATTTTCGGTAGAAAACACAAAAAGAGAAAGAAATCTTATATTTCTCTCCAAACTGTGGCTAATTATTCTCTCGGCAACGGAAAGTCCCCTTCTGTGACCTTCTATC
>CAKRAM010000113.1 GCA_934294965.1 uncultured Clostridia bacterium | reverse complement strand
TGCCGCAATCGGTAAGGAGGTGAAGACGTTGGAATCGGCAATAGCAATAGGCTCGGTAAGTTTGGTTGCGTTGATCGCGTTCATAATCGGCGTAAAGCGCGGGTTTTCCGCAATGACAAAAAAGCCGATGTACACCGTTACAGCGGTGTTTTTGGCGTATTTTGCGATGATTGCGTTGCTTTCCCTGTTTGTGGAATCCGACGTTCATCGCTCTTTGTGCATTTCCTTTGCCGAAAACGCGTTCAATAAGGGAGGATATACGACGGTTGTTTCGTCGGCGAGCCAACTAAATTCCGCCATGGAAGGCACTTTTTGGAAGTTTTTGCAGTTCAATTCGAAAAATATCTACAACAAGATGGTGATTGAAGGCATCGACACCTTCGGCATTTTTGTTGCGACTGAAATTTTGACGCTTGCGGAAAAACTTGTTTTGTGGTTTTTGGCTTTTTTGTGCCTCAAATATTTCCTGAAAGGCTTGCAGTATTTGCTGGAAGAACCTCAAAGCGGCGGTTTGGCGTTTTTCGATAAGGCGCTCGGCTCGATTTGGTCGCTTGTGTGGACATATTTTATTTTGATTTCCGTAACTTATTCGGTTGCGCTTATCATCGTGGGATTGTTTGCTCCCGATTCGGCACACGAAATTGTGGCGTTTATCGACGGCATCCCGGTGCTGAAATTTTTGCACGAAACCAACGGTATAGGCGTTTATTTGGGCAGGCTGTTTGGTTTGAATATATTGGCATTGTAACGACGGATTTTTTATTGCGCTTGCCGTGGTTGGTTTTACGCAACGGCAAGCCGCGCAAAATGCACGATGTTGAATAAAATGACTTGCAATTGACCGTTTGTTGACATATCAGGCGTTTTGCACGGTTATAACGGCAAGAAGAAGGTGTTTACATCTTCTTTTTTTGTTGCCAAACGTAGAAGATTTTCAGTCATAATACTTGGCGTTTTACAAAAAGTGAACGTTAGAAACTAAATAATAAATGTTATAAAAATATTATATATTTCGGTTTTGAACATCCTTTTACTTTGTTAAATTCCCGCACGGGACGCTATTTTTACAAAATAGACAGCGACATGCAAATTTGTGAGAGTATTTTGCCCTCGTCGAGTCAAAAGATAGTATCAAAATGCAATTCGGTTCATTGATATAGGAAGGCTATCTTTTAATACAAGCCGGCTATTTTGGATTCATTATGCAAAAACTACTTGCTTTGAGAGGATTACTTGCGCATTCCGAGAGCAATTTAACGGCTATTCAGCAAGAAATTTGTATAGCAATTGGCAGATGCTGTCATTTTCGCTTTTTATGAGGCAAAAATTATTGCGGCCTTCTTTTAACTTATACTGACCGCTCGTATTCGCTGTACGCATGGCATTCTGACTATAATAAGCATGGCAATGCGTGATTGTCGCAATTGTGTTTCCCAATATCTTTTTAATGTCAATATATACATTACTACGTTACATATTTCTTCGGAGGTCTCTATGTTTGTTCAAACGATGTTTTGCACCTGCTTTTTGTGCTAATTGTTCGGTAGAGTTGTTTTTGTGGTTTACGACAAATCATCAGTATTTACATTCGGCAGTGGCAAATAATTGTGGCACAGGAACGTAAATCAAAACCTTGTGCGGCAAAGCAAATGAACTGAAATCGTTCAAATTGTTGCACTGAGAGTTGATGTGCCTAGTACTTGCTGCATAATGCTGATGTAGTATCAAAGTTCAAATATTATTGTGGTATTTATGGGAGTTTTGGCTAAATTCTCTTGTAATTTAGAAGTTGTGTACTGTTTTTAATCTATTGTATATAATATCGGACATCAAGTTTACTCTGGATTTTTGAGTTATTTGAAGTCAATTTTGGACAAATAGGTGCTTGTTTGGCATATTTTTGCCTGTGTTGGGCCGATTAAAGTTGTTATTTGTTATCCACGTGCTTTTTTAGGCCTGTTTTACTGCGC
>CAKRAM010000112.1 GCA_934294965.1 uncultured Clostridia bacterium | reverse complement strand
ACTTTAGGCACCGATCATTTCAATTTGCAAAATGCTTTTAACCTCCGCCACTGATTTTGCTCCTATAAAAAAAAATTGTCCGCCATTAGTGGGCGGACAATTTCTGCAAGGCATTACCCTGCGATACATTGGCGTTGTGCCAACGGCAACCGGCTGTCATAGTCTTGTGACCTTAGACCCATCTGGCTTTGTGTCCCCGTCTTTCGGCGGGTTTACTAAATGATGTTGTGTGCATATTGTCTCTCGCATTCGTGGTGGCTCACGATTCGATCGACGGGGCTAGTTTAGCACATAGCAAAAAGTTTTTCAAGTGTTTTGAAGCAGATTATACATAAATTTTACATTACTCCCGTTTTGCACGTCGGTATTCGTCGCTATTTGTCATTTTACCGATATTTTCCGATAAATACCTATGTTTTACGACGCAAACGGTGCATAGCCGCATGCTATCTGCCAAAATATTTTTGTATCGCGTCAAAGGCTTTTGCGTGATGACGTGCTATTTCCTGCACTCGTCTTCCTCCGCAGCGACGCATTCCGGTCCGACTTTCATCAATACTTCCGTAATAAATTTATGCCTGCCAAAATTTCCTTATACTTTTTGTGTGCGGCAGTCATCCCCGCATTGGGATATTCTGGCAGCGTTTCGGCAAGTTGCTTTTTGAACGTTCGTATACCGCCCACATTACCTTTGGCATTAAACCGTATTTCATTTGTTCTGCCACTACTTTTTAGTTTTTATCTCTACGGCAAGGTCGTTTTGCCGCATGGCGACTTGCAAAAAACCGAAGCGATACATCGTCTTGTCGGAATCTCACATTAAACGGAATGAGTCCGGTACAATACCGAACTCATTCACACGTAATTTAACTATTTAACTGTCCTACTTTGGGCATGGCACTCTATGCTGCAATTTTTATTTGTTATTATTGCCTTTCTTCCTATGCAGTGAGAATTTCGTTTGAACCAACAGCAAAATGTGAAAATTACAACACTAACACAGATTACCGGCAATTGCCGCTTCCTATGCAACCGTCAAGTCCATTCGGCAGCAACGATACGCAGTGTTTTATGGCAACTGTCAATGCCAAACCAATCAAGTAAATTACAGTTCGTAGTGCAGCGGATAGGTGAGATAGTGGATTTCTTCCAATTCGTCCGCGGTCACATAGCCGGCAGGCGCTTTTAGCAGCGACGGTATACGGTTTACGATGGTTGCGCAGGTGTGTTCCACCGTGGCAGGTTTAACAACGTGGTATTCTACGTTCGGTTCGCCGATGATTTGCCAGTCGCACATATCTCCGTCGCCTTTGTCGTACACTTTGCCGATGGTTTCTTCTTCGATGGTTATGCCCTGCATCGTTTCGATTGTTACGACAGCCGACATTCCGATACAACGTCCCGCATCGATTTCCTTTCCGAGCGTATCGCTGTAGATGTTCTTATCGATAATATAGGGCACGTTTTTCTGCTCTATCGACTTGATAGTTAAGCCCAGTTTATTGCAAATTGCTTCCGCAGCGTTCCAGGCATAGGAAGGCACAACTTCCGTCGGGTGAGCCAATGTATTTTCAAACTCTTCCTTGGTCAAATCGCAACCGTGTGCCTGCGCAAGTGCAAGTCCGTATTCGTCCACGTTGTAACTGTACGCGCCCTTAATCTTTTTGATAGAATGGCATCCTGCCGCAGCAAGAGCAACCATATTGATCCAGAAAATATCCTGCATGCCGCTACCTGTTACAGTGCAGCCGTTTTCTTTGGCAAGAGCGTCAAGTTTGTTGGTAAGTTGTGCTGCCGTCGTCCAAGGATAGATTGCTTCTTCGCAGGTGGTGATTACGTTGATACCGCGTTTTACGCATCTTTCTACGCACTCGTAGATATCCCCAACAAAACTGAACAACGTTACGATTGCAACGTCTGCGTCGCATTCGTCAAGCACTTTGTCGGCATCGTTGCTGATAATTACGCCGGTCTTTATTCCGAGAGAGGCAAAATCGCCGACGTCCATACCGACAACTTTGGGGTTTACGTCGATTGCTCCGACAATTTCCGCTCCTTTTTCGTGCAGATAACGAAGAATATAAGTAGACATTTTTCCGCATCCGTACTGAACTACTCTGATTTTTTTCATAACGCACCTCTCAAAAAATATTTTGATACATCCTGTATCATGGATATTTTAGCAGGTTTTTATAAGTAAAAAAAGAGATTTTTGAAAAATAATCTAAATTTTTGTGGGTTTTGGCAGTAACAACAGCGTTAAAACACTATGTGTCGTCGGAGTAAAACGAAAGTTGTATAATTGGCAATTTTGAACTACTGCCGATAGCAATTGATGTATTTATTAACGGAATTGCCACATCCTTTTGCAGTGGGTTCAAAAGCAATTCCTACTGCCTAACAACAAGGCATTTTGAAATATAATAAAAAACGAGCATTCCTTTGCCTACCGCGGGAATGCCGTTCAAATCCGTTTTGCGGAAATCAATTGATTTTTAACAGTCCAAGCCGCTGTCACACTTCGAGCAAATCGCGCATAAATAACGACATCAGTGGCAAATTGCGGCGCGCAAAAAAATGTTATATAAAATTGAGTATTTTGAATATTTCTCTTTCATTTTTGCGATTTTTTGCCACTTTTTGCAGTTTCTATGTGTCTATTTCCCTTGCCTTTTTGCTTTGTTTCTTTCATTGCCGATGTTTGCCACATATCGTTAAGTGCAGCGATTTGTCGATTTTTACAAGCCTTTTTACAGCGGATTTTTGCGCGGTTTGTTTTGTCCGCGGGGATACTGCGGCGGCGTGTGGGAAACTTTTTCGTAGACGATAAGGCAGCGCTTTGCACCGCCAGGCAACACAAAGTCGTAGTGAGTTTTTAGCCTTAACCCCAGTTTTTTACAAGCGTTTTCGGCTATTTCCGATTCCGAGAGGTCGGTTTTGTACGCAAGCACGATTCCGCCGATTTTAACAATACGCGCGGTGTACTCCAACAAAATATTTAGCGGAGCGACAGCCCTTGCCGTTGCCACGTCAAAACATTCGTCGTGTTTTTTTGCAAAATCTTCCGCCCTATCGTGGTAAACCTCGGCTTCTACACCTATCGTTTGGCACAGCGTTTTGCAAAAATTTACGCGTTTTTCCAAACTGTCCACAAGCGTTACGCTTATATCCTCACGCGCGACGGCAAGCGGAACGGACGGAAAACCCGCGCCGCAACCGATATCGGCAACCTGTGCGCCACTTTTTATGGCAACGCTGCCCAAAATGCTGTCGGCAAAGTGTTTTTCCCACACTTCGCTCGGCTCGGTTATTGCCGTAAGGTTATATTTTTCGTTTTCTTGCGACAAATAGCGGCAATACGTATCAAGTTTTTTCACTTGCTCGTCGGAAAGCGCAATGCCTACCGTTTGTTGAATATACTCTTTCATTTTTTCCTTTAACGTTTGTTTTGAGCCAAATATACAATAAGAATTTGCACGTCGGCAGGGCTTACCCCGCTTATTCTGCCTGCCTGCCCGATGTTTCTCGGACGAATTTTGCTCAATTTTTGTTTTGCTTCGATACGCAATCCGTCAATTGCATTGTAGTCGATGTCCTGCGGCAAGGTTTTTTCTTCCAATTTTGCCGCTTGGTCGATTGCTTCCTGTTCACGCTGAATATATCCGCGATATTTGCTTTCTATTTCTATTTCGTACAGTGCGTCGTCGTCGATATTGGCAAAAAATCCCAACGTTTGCAGGTCTTTTGCCGTGACGGACGGGCGGCGCAACATTTCGTCCACGGTAAGTCCCGCCAAAGTGACAACTTCGCCCTTTTCGCGGAACAAATCCCCGTATATCTTGGGGGATACTATCGTTTTAAGCTCCTTTTGAGCGTCGGCAATTTGCTGTTTTTTGCGTACAAACTTTGCGTAACGTTCGTCGGAAACCAAACCGATTTCACGACCGATTTCCGTAAGTCGCAAATCGGCGTTATCCTGCCGCAAAATAAGTCGATATTCGGCACGGCTGGTCATCATGCGATACGGCTCTTGCGTTTCCTTGGTGGTGATGTCGTCTATTAACACGCCTATATAACTGTTATCTCGACGTAAAACGAGCGGTTCTTTGCCATGAACGTACCTTTCGGCATTAATACCGGCAACGATTCCCTGCCCGGCAGCCTCTTCGTAGCCGCTTGTGCCGTTTATTTGCCCGGCAAAAAACAACCCGGGTACGGATTTGGACATAAGGGCGGCGTCGAGTTGCGTTGCGTCGATACAATCGTACTCGATTGCATATGCGTCTCGCATAATTTCCACGTTTTCCAACCCTTCTATGCTGTGATATATTTGCGCCTGAACGGACGCCGGCATGGAAGAGGACGCTCCCTGTACGTAAAACTCGCAAGTATCTTCGGCTTCCGGCTCCAAAAAGATTTGGTGACGCTCCTTGTCGGCAAAACGCACTACCTTGTCCTCTATGCTGGGGCAGTAGCGCGGACCGACGCCGTTTATACTGCCGTTATACAGTGGCGCAAGGTGTTTGTTCTCCAAAATTATGCGCTTGGTTTCGGCAGTGGAATAAGTCAAATAGCAACTGCGTTTGGTTGCCGGAATACTGTCCGTCATATAACTGAAAGGCATAACGTCGGCTTCGCCGCACTGCTCCACCGTTTTGGACAAATCTATGGAGTTCATCCGCACACGCGCAGGCGTTCCCGTCTTAAAACGCCTTACCGTGAAGCCCAAATTAATAAGCGACTCGGTCAAATACTTTGCGTTGGAAAACCCGTTAGGACCGCTGTCGCGAACGCATTTTCCCACCAACGTGCGGGAATTTAGGTACACGCCACAACAAAATACAACGGCTTTTGCCGTGTATTGCAAATCAACCGCGGTTGTGACGGTAAATGTGCCGTCGGCGTTTTGCTTAACGTCGGTTGCCTCGCCCTGCCTCAAAAACAGGTTGGGGCATGCCTCCACCGTCTGTTTCATATTTACGTGATAGCGGTTTTTGTCCACTTGCGCGCGCGGAGAATACACCGCAGGACCTTTGCCGCGGTTGAGCATGCGCATTTGCAGCAGGCTTTTGTCGGCATTTAGTGCCATTTCGCCGCCCAACGCATCGATTTCCTTAACAATTTGCCCTTTTGCGGTGCCTCCGACGCTGGGATTGCACGCCAAAAACGCTACCGTATCTAGGTTTGTTGCAAGCATAAGCGTTTGACAGTCCAATCTTGCCGAGGCAAGAGCCGCTTCGCATCCTGCGTGACCTGCGCCGATAATAATTACGTCAAAATCGTATTTCATTAGTTATTTTCCCAAGCAAAATTTGCTGTATATTCGGTCTATTATCCTTTCGTCGGCGGTTGTTCCGGTAATTTCGCCGAGAGTTTGCCAGGCTTGACGGAGTGCGGAGGAAATCACATCCAGAGTTGTGTTTTTGCACTCGGCTTTTGCGCGAACGAGTTGTTGCTTTGCCGACGTTAGGCAGTTTAAGTGGCGTTGGTTAGTGATGAGCAAATCGCTCTGCTCAATTTCTCCCGCGCTGAACATCTCGTAAATTGCCTCTTTGATTTCTTCCACGTTACCGCTTTTTGCCGATACCACTATGCTATCCGCACAGCAGGGCATTTCGGCATACAAGTCGCATTTGTTAAACACTCTTATTTGCGGACGAATTGTGGGATAAACCGACCTATCCGAGGGATTGTCGGTGACGTTAAGCACCACGTCGGCACTGTCGGCGGCTTTTTTTGCACGCTTTACGCCTTCAGCTTCCACCACGTCGGCGGTTTCTCGAAGCCCGGCGGTATCCACAAAATTGAATTTTATATCCTTGTAGGCAACGCTTTCCGAAAGGGTGTCCCGCGTTGTTCCCTGAATATCCGACACGATTGCCCTGTCGCTGCCAAGAAGCGCGTTTAGTAGGCTGGATTTCCCCACGTTGGGGCGGCCGACGATTGCAACGTCTATACCGCTTTTGGCAATTTTGCCCAGTGTGAACGTAGATATAAGTTCGGAAAGTTCATCGATGATTTCGCCGAGAGTTTTTTCCGCATCGGTTTTGGCGACCTGCTCTAAATCTTCTTCGGGATAGTCCAAAGTCGCTTCGCTTTGCGCAAGGAGATCCAGCAAGCGATCCTGCAAGGCAGTAATTTTTTTGCCGAGTTTGTTTTCCAGTAAATTTGCGCCTGCTTTTGCCGCCGAAGCCGTTTCGGCATTTATCATTTCTATGATTCCTTCGGCATTTGTGAGGTTTTGCTTGCCGTTGACAAATGCGCGCTTGCTGAACTCTCCGTTTCGAGCCGGCACTGCGCCTTGCTTAAGGCACGCTTGGATAACAGCGTTAGGCACGGCAATTCCGCCATGGCAATGGAACTCCACCAAATTTTCCCCTGTGTAGGAATGCGGCGCGGCAAAATACACGCACATTGCCTGTTCGTTGAAATGCTCGGTTGTCAATGTGCCGACTTTGAGCATATTTGGCTTTTCGGGAAACGGTTTGAAGATTTGTTTTGCTATATTTATGCTATCGTCGCCGCTCATTCTTATTACGGAAATTGCCGATCGACCGATTGCCGTAGACAACGCTACTATCGTGCTGCTCATATAATCCTCCGAAAGACTACTTTTCGGTTTAATTTTAACACTATTGTTATTTTTTTTCAACAATTTGCAAGCCATAAAGCACGCGCCGAACAAATTGCCATCACTTGTCGCACTGAACGCAACAAAAACAGCGTGACGTGGAAATTCGAGCAAACCCGGTTTTTGATAAGTAAAGCAAATATTTAGTTGTTAATTGCATCGTCCGTAATAAGTTTTTCCCCCGGTTAGAATTATAGTCAGTTGGCTTTGTGTGTAAAGTCGTCAGTTTTGCTTTGTCAACTTGCTTCACTTTGCTGCGTTATATCGTCAAAGGAATATGACAAAAGTATCCTCGCATACTTTCACAATCAAACTATCGTTGCAAATAATATCATAACCTTGTGTGATATTAAATTTGAACAAAGCAAATTTTCCGCTTGTAAATGCAACTTGCATAATAAATATGCATCACGAGTTCAAAAGTCGTCAGTTTTGCCAGGTACTCCTTGTTCGCTTGAATACCCACTTTCGACACTATACTGCACGATGTAATTCTTTTGCCGGTCGGTATAATCTTTCAAACCCTTTCGTGTTTCTAGAATAACTTGCGTTTTGCACTTCAAACTCCAAAAACGGCGAAGTTACAACTCATTGTAAACCGGTTTTCAACCTCTATACTAAAACAAACTGCATCCCCACTGTTTTAAGTATTAAACACAAGACGAAACAACTTTCTCCACTTTTCATGTGATATTGTCAAGCGAATATACCAAATTATCCGCGCATGACTTTTGGCAACTAATAAACTTTCAAGCAGAATAAAATAGTGTGATGTTAAATTTAACAAAGCAAATTTTGATGAGCAAAGCAAACGTTTAGTTGATAGACGCAACTTCTATGATAAGTTTGTTCATCATAGTTTGAAAACCAACTAAGTTACAAACCCTTGAAAGCAAGTTTGCAACAAACTTGCTTTTGCGGTATCCGTCACTTTGTGCTATGTTCCTATAATTGCCTGCCTTTCTCAAATCTATTGCGACTGCCGAGTTTGATTTCACTTTGCAAGCATTGTGCTTGTTTGTGCCGTTTCTGCGCTCGTTTTGTGCTAATTATGCGACATGCACTGCCTTTTTGAAGCGCTAATACAGTATTTTGTGACGATCAAAACTACTTTAACACTAGTTTTCAACCATAATTCAACCGTTTTTCTACCGATTTTATATTATAAAATGGTAATGTTTTGGTAAAAATGGTAATATTTTGGTAATTTGCTATATCTTTGATTGATAATTTTGATAATATTGAGCGGCGGCGAGCCTTTGGTGCAAATAATACTCGATTCTCTTGTCAAAATAAGCAAATAAATCACAAATATATAACCAAATTCGATTTTATGACACTTTTTCGGTTTTTGCTCACTGACTTTTGCTCCGACAACCTTTGATCGAAAAACATTTTCGTCATTTTGGATTTGCAAAGCAACTTGCCCCCAATTCGCACGTTGTCGATATAGACTACCACGCGAGCGTTTGCGTAGAAAAGCGCGTCCTTTTCCGACTCGCTACGAGTACGGTTGTGCAAGTTAAATTATTGGCGCTTTGTTTAACCAATTTACAACATTGTTTCCCGGGGATTGCACTCATCATTGCCAATTGACAAAAACACACTTTTAAGTCCATTTTTCCGATCGGAGATAGTTTACGCGGCAAAAACCGAATTACCGTAAAATAGTTAGTGGTGTGGACCTCTCCGTTCCTTTCACTATTCGTTATTTTTGCTTTCCGCCCTCCTGCAGCGATGTAATAC
>CAKRAM010000111.1 GCA_934294965.1 uncultured Clostridia bacterium | reverse complement strand
CATTTATCTCCTTCCAACTTGATATCCGGATAACTTACTCTTTGATGGCGGATTCCGCAAAATGTGGTGATGATAGTACTTTTGATGATGTCGATTTCCTTCATGGTTATGTCGCAATCGGAAAATTGGTTAAATGCCAAACGTTCGGCAACGATGTCGTCCACCACTTTTTCGGCGTTTTGCTTGCCGGACGCGCGAAGTGCCGCCTCGGACGCGTCGCAAATCATAAGTATTGCCGAAACTTTGGTTGTGGGTTTGGGACCGTCGTAGCAGTAGTCGTCGTAAGGCAAGTCGCCGTCGGTGTACTTTTTGGCTTTTAGGTAGAAGTACTTTATCGGCATGGTGCCGTGATGTTCGGCTATGGCGCGCTTGACTTCTTCGGGAAGTTTGTATTCGTTGGCAAGCGCAATTCCGTTGGTTACGTGGGACTTGATCATACGAACGCTGGCTTCCGGCGTCATGTTGTCGTGAGGGTTAACTCCGCCGAATTGGTTTTCCACAAAATACGACGGGTTTTTGAGTTTGCCGATATCGTGATAGTACGCCGCGGCGCGCGCCTCGACGACGCTTATACCTATTGCCATTGCGCAGGCTTCGGCATAGACCGCAACCGTTAGGCAGTGATTATACGTGCCCGGAGCTTTTTCGAACAGGCGACGCATAAGTTCGTTATCCGACGAGGCAATTTCCGAAAAGCGGAACACCGTGACCAAATCGAACGACACCTCGAACAGCGAAACAAGTACGAACATAAGCATTGTGCAAATGATTCCGCTTGCAAACGAGATGCCCGTCTTTATGCCGATTTCCGCCCAAGAAATCGTTGTGCCGTCGATAAACATCAGGTATGCGGCAAAGGAACAAACGGCGGCAATTACGCCCAAAAGTAAGCCGTAGCCTACGTAGTTTATGCGGCGATAACCTTTTCCGAAAATGTAGGACGCGAACACCGCTTGAATAACTCCGCCGAACAACAAATAGAAGTACGCTTCGGAATCCAAAGTGGAAACGTCCTGCCAGTTGATATACTGCAAAAAACAAAGCATTATTACGACAAAGTTGGCGTAGAATCCGCATTTGTCCGAAATAAGCAAGGACAGCATTACCGCGCACAACGCAATTGGCACGGCGTACAGTCCGTAAGTCCAAAACGAAGCAAATTCTATAACTGCGTAACAAATTAGCATTGCCGTCATCGTTGCCCACATTTTGCGGGGCGTTTCCATAACCGACCTGTCGGCAAAGAACGTGTACAGCGCGTGCGATATGAGCAAAATTGCCGTTATAGCCAACTGAATACCGGTGCGAAGCAGCCCGGTTTCGTGGCTAAACTTCGGGTAGTTTGTGAACAGGTTTACCAAAAACGCCAACAAACCGAACACGATGAAACCGGTTACATAACAAACGACAACCGACTTCCACCCTATGTTGTAAATTTTTTTCTTTTTCATCGATAATCTCCTCATTGGATTTATCACGTTATTGCCGCTTGCCGAACGTTTGCGTTTTGCGCGCTCGTTTGGTGCAAGCAGCCGTAAATTTTGGAAAACGGACGATTTTCCGCCGTGCATATTCCAAAAATTTGTATATTATTTTATCATTAGTAGAACCGTTTGTCAAACGATAGCTTGTCCGCAAAATTAAGCAAGACAATCACGACCGCCTCAAATACACTATTATTCGCTATTATTCGCTTTTGCCGTCCGTTTCGTACGCTTTGACGATTTGTTGAACGAGCGGATGGCGTACCACGTCCTTTTCCGTTAGGCGGATAATGCGTATGTCATTGATGTTTTTCAGTATCCTGATTGCGTGTTTAAGCCCGGAGGTTTGCTTGGGAGGCAAATCGATTTGCGTCAAGTCGCCGGTGATTATCATTTTGCTGTTTTCTCCCAAACGAGTTAAAAACATTTTGATTTGCTCTTTTGTGGTGTTTTGCGCTTCGTCCAAAATTACATAGGCATTGGAAAGCGTCCTTCCGCGCATATACGCCAAAGGGGCGATTTCGATAAGCCCTTTTTCCATCATTTTGGAGTAGGTGTCCGCGCCGAGCATTTCCGACAATGCATCGTACAGCGGGCGCAAGTACGGATTTACTTTTTCCTGCAAGTCGCCGGGCAAAAAGCCGAGTTTTTCCCCCGCTTCCACTGCCGGACGTGTGAGAATTATCTTATCAACCTGCTTTGCCTTGTACGCCGAGACGGCAATTGCCACAGCCAAATAGGTTTTTCCCGTGCCTGCAGGTCCGATACCGAAAGTTATGGTCTTTTTCTTCAACAAGTCCACGTACTTTTTTTGACCGACGGTTTTGCTTTTTATCGGCTTTCCGCGACTTGTGATTGCAACCACGTTGTCCAAAAGTTCGTCAACTTCGTCCAAAACACCGTCCTTGGCGCACTGGCAAAGGTAGTTTACCCTGCCGATATCCACGGTATCGCCGCCGGAGATGAAACCGCGCAGTTTTTCGATTACGGCAAGAGCGGAGAGGACGTTTTTTTCCTCTCCGTACAGGCTGCTTTGACCATTTTCCGGCACGACTTTTACGTCGAACGCGGCGCAAATTGCCTTGATGTTTTCGTCGAAGGGACCGAACAATTTTATTAGTTCGTCCATCGAGTCGGTTTTTATCGTTTTAGAAATCATAGTTAAATTCTCCTAGCAAAAACCGTTTTGGCGGTTTTGCATTAAGACCTGCAAAAGCGGAACAGCAAACGCCGAACCGTTTTGAGTTACGTTATTTTGTCATATGCGCCGACTTGCAGTGTTTCTTGCAGAGGTTGTTGCAACTTCTTCGGCAAACACGTCTGCCACACAGTCAATAACAGTACACGTAGCCGAAAACAGTGGCGGTTACTCCGCTTGGGGAAACGGAATACGTGGTTTGAACAGGCGAAAAATCGCAACCTTTTAGCGCAGCGGAAAGCGCCGCACTTTGTAAATCCGTCAAGACTTCGTACACGGTGCAAGGAATTTGTTTTTGAACGGTTTCGGCATAGGTCAATGTGCCGACTTCCAAACACAGCGGCGAAAGTTTTACGCAGGAGGATTGCTCCGTGTAGGTTGCAAAAGAAGCCGCCTTTGCGTACCTTTTTCCGAACAGTTTTACGTAGGTTACCCGTTGGGTTTTGCCCGTAAGTTCGGTTTGCATGACGTATCCACAAAAAGGTGCAAAGCCGCTTTTGGACACTTTGAGTTTTACCCTTCCGCAGGCATAAACCGGGCTGAACGTGCCGTCGGCAAAAATGCGCTTGCCCTCGATAAGGACGTCGCCGACGCTCACTACATTCCCCACCTTTACCAGCGGATTGCCCTGCTCGCACAACACCGAAACAACCTCTCCATCGGCCGAAGCAACCATATCGCGGTGAGATTTTAGGTCGATGACATCCTGCGGCAACTTTTTTTTGTAGGCATTGACAGAAAGGCGGCAACCGCTGCGGTTTACCGTTACGTACATTGCGCCCAATTTTAGGCACAAGGCGTTTTCCAACGTGTCTAAGTCCAAGCCGACAATCTTCTTGCCGACGGTTACTCCGCAATCGGAAAGCGCGGCTTGCACTTGCTCCGCAGGCAAATCTCCGCCAACGTCGATTTTGAGGCAAAACATCGGCAAAACGGCGCAAAGCGCAACTGCCAAAACAAAGGCAATCGGCAAAAGCCAATGCTTGGAAAAAAAGTCCGTCACAGCCGAAATGCCCACGTATCGCACCGAAATATCGGTAAAACCGCTCTCTTTTAGCAGGTCTAACGCCGCGTTCAGGTGGACGGTTTTTATCCGAATCGAACAGTTACGTCCGCTTTTATGAAAATCCGTAACGCCGAATTGCGAAAGTTTACACAAAACAATGGCGGCGTTAAGTCCGCAAAAGGACACCTGACACTGCTTGCTCAACTTTTCACCTCGACGGCGCAAATTTTGCCTTGCACCACGGCAAAGCCGCTTTGAAGGCACTTGATTTTCAGGTCTGTTCCCGTGACGGCAATCGCGCCGCACTTGACGGAAAACTTTACGCAAACGTCGCTATACGAGGCAATGCCTTTATGCCCTTCCAAAACAAACGTTTTGCCGTCGAAAACCGAATATTTGTAGCCGCAAAGAAGCGTTTTTAGTTCGACTTGGCAAATGTCGGCTACCGTTCCGTTAAATGAATCGTTCATAGAATAATATATGAACGACTTGGCGTTGCAATGCCGCAAGGAAAAGTGCAAATAGCGACTTTTGTGTTAGATCATTTTGTTCAAAATGTCCGAAAGTTCCACCATTTTTTCTTCTTGTTGATCTTCCGGAGCACCCAAAACGCAATTGGCTATGTGAGCAAGCAAAACTTCGTTGTTTACGCGGGACAAAATTGCCCTACTGGCCATAATTTGGTTGGAAATTTCCACGCAGTCGCGGTTTTCTTCCACCATTTTTATTATACCGTCCATTTGTCCGCGAACGGTTTTGAGCAATCTGATTACCTTTTTGCTGTCTGCTTGCATTGTTATTTTACCTCCGTGATTTTGTATCCTGCCGCATTGACGGCATCTTTTAGAGCGTCGGTCGAAACCGAATTTTCGGCAACGACAACCGCTTGTTTACCTTCCAAACTTACCGTAACTTCCGTTACGCCGCTAACGGCTTTAAGAGCGTTTTCCACGTGGGACACGCAATGTCCGCACATCATTCCCTCAACCGACAGTGTTATTGTTTTCATATTGTTTACCTCCGATTTTACGTCGCAAACGTCGTTTACGCAACCGTTTGACAGTTGTTCGGACGTTTGCGCGCTATGAACAGTGCCTACAGGCTTGAAAAATTTGAGCCGCAAAGCGTTGGTTACCACAAACAAACTGGATAGACTCATTGCCGCGGCGGCAATCATCGGGCTGAGTTGCAAGTGCAAAGGAGTTGCGTACAAAACGCCTGCCGCAACCGGGATTCCCAATGCGTTGTAGAAAAACGCCCAAAACAAGTTTTGCTTGATGTTGCGAATTGTCTTTTTGGAAAGCGAAATTGCCGTCGGAACGTCCGAAAGGTCGTTTTTGAGCAAAATTACGTCGGCGCTGTCCACGGCTATATCCGAGCCGCTGCCGATGGCAAAGCCGATGTCCGCCTGTGTGAGTGCGGGAGCGTCGTTTATGCCGTCGCCGACCATTGCCGTGAAACCGCTCTGCATAAGTTCGGCAACCTTTTGTTGTTTTTCCTGCGGAAGAACGTCGGCGTAAACTTCGTCGATGCCCACCGCTTTTGCTATGGCGTTTGCCGAAAGAGCATTGTCGCCTGTGAGCATTATCGTGCGGACGCCTGCCTTTTTAAGTTCGGCAATTGCTGCGGCGGAACTGGGTTTAACTTCGTCGCCGACGCAAACCGTGCCGACGTACTCGCTATCCCTTGCCACGATAAGACAGGTGTACGCTTGATTGTAGAACTTGTCCAAAAACGACCAATCCTGCTTAACGCCACATTTTTCCATAAGGCGTTTGTTGCCGATTGCCCACTTTTCGCCGTCCACCGTTGCCACGACGCCCAAGCCTGCCAAAGTTTGAAAATCTTGCGGAGCGACGGTTTGTATGCCGTTGGTTTCCGCATAAGCCACTATCGCTTTGCCCAGCGGATGTTCGCTTTGTTTTTCGATTCCGCCCACGACGGCAAAGAACCGTTCTTTGGACAATGACGTTTGGAACGTTTTGACTTGCGGTTTACCCAGCGTTATCGTGCCTGTTTTATCCAATACAACCTGCTTGATTTTGGACAGACTTTCCAAAATCTCGCCGTTTTTTATCAAAATGCCGTTTTCCGCGCCTTTGCCCGTTGAAACCATAATGGCAACCGGAGTGGCAAGCCCCAACGCGCACGGACAGGATATTACCAGCACCGATACGGCAAAGTCCAAAGCCGTGCCGACGCTTTCTCCCACGCAAAGCCACACAACCAGCGTGACCAGCGAAATTGCCATGACTATCGGCGTGAACACTGCCGAGATTTTGTCCGCAAGGCGTTGAATGGGCGCTTTGGACGAACCGGCTTCCTCCACCAAGTTGATGATTTTTGCCAAAACGCTGTCCTCGCCGACCGACGTTACGGAAACTTCCACGTATCCGCCTGCGTTTACCGTGCCGCCGATAACGTTGTTGCCCACTTGTTTTTCCACAGGGATACTTTCGCCGCTGATGGCACTTTCGTCGGCAAAGCAACTGCCGGAAATTACAACGCCGTCGCACGGGAAGGACATACCTGCCTTGACCGCAACAACGTTGCCCAAAGCGATTTGTTTGCTGTCCACCTCTCGCGTTTCTCCGCCTGAAACAAGCAAGGCTTTTGCCGGGGCAAGTTGCCTGAGTTTTGCCAGAGCGTCGCCCGTTTTGACCTTGGAGCGAGTTTCAAAATATTTGCCTAAATCCACAAGGGCAAGTATCATTGCCGAGGACTCGAAGTACAGTTTGTGGTGGTACGCCATGACAGTGTCCATATCGCCATTGCCGAGCGCATAACTCATTACGAACATCACCACGATTGCGTACACTCCGCTTGCGGTTGAGCCGACGGCGATGAGGCTGTCCATGTTGGGGGAACCCTTAAACAGGCGTTTGAAGCCGACAACAAAGTAGTCCTTGTTGAGAATCCACACCGGAAAACACAAAAGCAACTGCACCAACGCCAAACTTACGGCGTTTTGATGTCCGCTTAAAAACGGCGGCAGGGGAAGCCCCACCATATGCCCCATTGAAAAGTACATAAGCACAACGCAAAAGCCGACCGAGAACAACATTCTTGTCAGCATTGCGTTGGATTTTTTTGCATTGTCCGTTCCCTTTTGAGTGCGAACAGCCTCTCCCGAAACCGAAGCACCGTAGCCCGCACTTTGAACGGCATTTATTATCGTTTGCGTGTCGGTTACGTCCGGCAAATACTCCACGTTCATGGAATTTGTCAGCAGACTTACAGAAACCGACGTTACTCCGTTAACTTTTTTGACGGCATTTTCGACATGTGCGGAACAAGCCGAACAAGTCATTCCCGTCACGTCAAATTTTGTTTTCATAAACCTCCGCGCACACCCTTACGGGGTACAAGTCCATTATATCACGATTTTGGGTAAAATCAAGCGTTTTTAACCGCATTTTGCGCAAATTTTTGATTTTTTTTCCAATCGGCGCAAGTGGCAGGAAAAACAACGCCATACAAAACCAAACGCGCTTCGTCGAAACTCGACAAAATACGACTTGAGTAATATTTTGCCAAAGTTACAGCCGCCGTAGGCGATTTTACAGCGCCAAACCGTGCAAAACAAACGTTGTCCGGTACTTTTGCCTCCAAACGCTTGACTGTTTTTGCAGGCGGTCCTACAATGGCTGACGACAGTGTTACGACTACACGCGTTTTTGACCAAACGTACAACGTCGTTCGCGCGCGCCGACTTTCAGTCGGCTGCTGCCGAACGAAGTCCCCGTTGCAGTCGCAGGCAAAGCCTGTTTTGTTGGTTCGCCGCCGAGGGCGGTTTCCGCTGGTTCGTGTGCAAAGTTGGTCAAGTGCTTATGTTGGTTGGCGTTGCTATGCTTTTGCGTGATTACAGGGTGTCCGTTCCCGGGGATCCTTCGACGTTGCTCAGGATGACATATTGGAAGCCTGTGGGACGGTATTTGGTCAATATAAACATCAATGCAAACGACATGGCAATATCAACAACATAATGTTTGTTCCAATTTGGCATAACAACCTGCGAAACCGGCTATGCCGGTCAGGATGACATATTGGAAGCCTATGTTGCGGGTATTTGGTCAATAAAAACATCAAAGAAACACACTCCGGCGTTGCACTGTCTACACCTGCAAACTGCCACAAACTTTGCATACCAACCTGCAAAACCGGCTATGCCGGCCCGATACGCGGCTCGTGAATGCCGCTCTTTACTTTGCACGGCGAAATGAATAATTGACTTTGAAGGACATTGCAATGCCAATTACTATCAACGAGGAACAAGCGTAAAATACGAAACTGCGAAACCGGCTATGCCGGCATAAAACAAACGATATGGAAGAAACAATTTTATCCACAAAAGAAAAATCCAAAGATAAACCGAAGGTTTTGAAATTTATTCTTGCGCACATGATGCCGACGATTGCGCTGATTGCAGCCGCCGTCACGTGTTTTTTTGTTGCGCCGGACAAAGAATACGGCGGATATTTTAACCTTTCCACACTGTCCACGCTGTTTTGCACGCTGGCAGTTGTGGCGGCTTTCAAAAACATTCGCTTTTTCACTTGGCTGGCAAAAAAGATTGTGGTGAAAGCAGGCACTTTGCGCAATTGGGTGTTTGCGCTCACGTTCATCACCTACTTCGGCTCGATGATAATGGCAAACGATATGGCTCTTATCACCTTTTTGCCGCTGGGGTACGTTGCGCTGGACAGTTCTCACCGCAAGGACAAAATGCCGATTGTGTTCGTTTTGCAAAACGTTGCGGCAAACTTGGGAGGTATGCTGACGCCGTTCGGAAATCCGCAAAACCTGTACTTATACTCCTACTACCGGCTGCACAACTTGCAATTTTTGAAAATAATGGCTTTGCCCTTTGCGGTTGCGTTTGTGTTAATTTTGGGCGTGTGCCTTACGGTGAAAAACGACAAAATTGCCCTGATGACCGAACCGGAAGCAACCCCGTCGGTGTGGAGAAGCATTGTTTACGCCGTGCTGTTTGCGCTGTCCGTTTTGATTGTGTTCAACGTGCTGCCTTGGTACGTGTGCCTTGCGGTTGTGATTGTGGGTTTGGCTGTTTTGGATGCAAAATGCCTGCTGAATGTCGACTACGGATTGCTTGTGACCTTTTGCGCGTTTTTTGTGTTTAGCGGAAACCTTTCCCGCATTGAGAGCGTAAGAACGCTACTATCCGACTTGGTTGCTCACTCGCCGCTGTTGGTGGGCGTTGCAAGTTGCCAAGTGATAAGCAACGTGCCGACAGCGCTACTGCTATCACGCTTTACCGCCGACGCGGCAAACCTTATTGTTGCCGTGAACATAGGCGGACTGGGAACGCCGATTGCATCCCTTGCCAGCCTTATTACTCTTAACGAATTTAAGAAAAACGAGCCGAGCAAACTTAAAAACTACGTTATCACCTTTTTGATTGTAAACTTCGGTTTTTTGGCGGTGCTGATAGGCGCACAACTGCTGTGGAACGCACTTGGCATAGTTGCGTGAAAAATCGGATTACTACGCAAAAAAAAGTTTTCAAAATGCAAATTTTGTGCTATACTAATTAGGTACGGGGCTGTTTTTAGATTCGCCCGGCGTACGAGGGATTCGGTAAGCGTGCCGTGGTGCCGCCACGTTAATAGGCAAAACTTAAATTAAACGCTAACAATAATAGCACAAGCCGTTCCTACGGAATGGCATACGCAGCCTAGTTTAAGCCTGCGCGTCGACCTTTGCTCCGACATACGGCAAAGATTTCGGCGTCAGAAAGTATGAATCGATTCTTTGCGTCCGTTTGAGCGCATAGTTTTTAAATTTTTCAAGCTTGGTTTACGGCAGTTGGTTTACTTTCTTCCGTAAGCGACGCCAAAAGCAAACTTTGCACGAAGAAAGCCGCGTTGTTCGGCGTTGGTACACGGGTGCAATTCCCGTCAGCTCCACCATCATTTTTGTGGGTTCGGCAATGCCGAGCCTACTTTTTTTTGTCATTTTTTGCAAACGCGTGGGGGGGGCGGAGCAGCAACTGTTGCCGGCATTGCTACGCTTGTTGCACGACTACAAGGTTCCTTTCCAGGGGATGTTTCGACAAGCTCAACATGACGTTATTAGGACTTGCGAGTGGCGGCATAAAACTTGTAGCGTAATATTTAATAAAGGTAACGTTGGCTCCTTCCACCGTTGGCGCGCCGGCAAGCCTGTTTCCGTTTGTTCGTATGCGGTGTTGGTTGGATGTTTGTGATTGTTGGCGTTGCGAGGCATGTTGCGTGACTACAAGGTGGCCTTTCCCTCCGTCGAGGACGGTTCCCGTTGGTTAGTATGCTATGTCGGCGAACGGTTTAGAGCAATAGGCATTACAAAGCCAATTGCGCGACTGCTACAAGGTACCTTTGCAGGGGATGTTTCGACAAGCTCAACATGACGTTTTCGAAGCCAATTGTGGCGGTAATTAACAGGTAAAAGCATCAAAGAAACAGAGTTGCAATATTATAGTGAATTTGAAAACTAATATTTACAAAATACAGCCCCTACTCGGACAAAATCCGAGCAGGGGCTGTTTGTTGTTATGTTTTTGTGGTTTTAAACAAACCGGTTGTTATGGTTTGGCAAAAACGTTAAGGGTTG
>CAKRAM010000110.1 GCA_934294965.1 uncultured Clostridia bacterium | reverse complement strand
GCTCGGGATTGAACAAATCGACGGTCAGGTCGGGATATTTTTCCAAAACGTCTCCACCAACTTCGGCGGACACGGTCATTGACGGCATCGGAAATCTTTTGTCGGCGCGGTTGGTGTTTACTTTGAATGAGCCGCTGTGCGGAGCAATGGATATCGCCGCTTTAGAGATTGCATCGTAGTCCGACTGAACTTCCTCGGCAACGCTTACCGAATGCACGCCAAAAACATTACGAACGACGTCGGTAATCTCTTCCAACTGTTCGTCGTGAAAATTTCGTATTACGTAGCGCGCGTTGCTACGTGCAAAGTCGTATTCGTAGCCTTTGAGCGCCGTTTTTATGTTTGAAACCAAGGCGCTTTCAAAAAACTCGCGGTTGTTGACTTTTAGGTGAATTTCCGAATATCTGATAAGCAGTACTTTCATGTTTATTATCCCTTGTATTTTATTGTTATTTCGTAGTAACGACACGAAATACTAGTCGCCCAATATTGTTTTACGAAGTTCGTTTACGCATTCAACGATTTTTTCGGCAAGGTATTCCACTTGTTCTTCATCGTTATATTTGCTGAAACTGATGCGAATTATTCCTTCGATATATTTATCGTCCAGCCCGATTGCGGCGGCAATTCTGCTACGCTTGTTTTTGGAACTGCAAGCCGAGCCTGTGCCAACAATAATATCGTATTTTTCCAACATATGCAACAGCACTTCACCCTTTATGTCGGCAAATGCAAGCGACATTATTGCCGGCGAACAATTTTGCGTGCAATTTTCTTTGTAATTGTTCAAAGATTGCAAATGAGAGCGAATAATTTGTTTGTAGCGCTTAAAGTTTTCGGCGTTGCTGCAAAGGTTGCCTAACGCAACTTCCAGCGCAGTGGAAAGCGCAACTGCGCCGGCAACGTTTTCCGTGCCGGAACGCACGCCTCTTTCCTGTCCGCCGCCGTAAACAAGAGGAGTTATGCGACACTTTTGGGAAACATACAGTACTCCCGTGCCTTTTGCACAATGGATTTTATGTCCTGAAAACGTGTACATATCCACGCCTAGGTTGCGCAAATTTACCGAGATTTTGCCCACCGCTTGCACTCCGTCGGAAAATGTTACCGCGCGAGGACACTTTTGCTTGACCAAGTTGTTTATCAGTTTTACGTCGTTAATTGCGCCCGTTTCGTTGTTCACGTGCATAAAACACGCAAGCACGGTTTTTTCGTCGCACTTGGAAATAAAATCGTCAACGTCGATATGCCCGTCGGCGGTAACGTTTGCCAGCCTAATTTCGTACCCCTTGCTTGCAAGTTGGTTGACAGTGTTGTACACCGCCGAATGTTCGGAAGCGGTCACAACGATATTTCCGCTTTTGGCACGCAAACAGCCGTGTATGGCTATGTTGTCCGATTCGGTTCCGCCGGACGTAAAGTAGATTTCCGACGGATCTTGCGCGCCGAGAAGTTTTGCGATTTTTCCCCTCGAAGCCGCCATTTGGTTGGCAACGTTCAAACTGAACGTGCTTCTGGCGGACGGATTGAAGTAGTTTTCCGTTTGGTACCGGTTCATTATGTCAACCACTTCATTGTCGACTCTCGTAGTTGCGCAGTTGTCAAAATAGTAAATCATTGCAGTTGTTCTCTCGTATTTAGATACCTGATATGGATATTATGTCGGTAATAGTAATGTAGTTTTTAGTCAAATTACCATTTAGTTATTATATTTTGTGCCATATTGCGTAATTTACTTGAGCGTCACGACAGTAACGCCGCTTTCGCCCTCACCGTATGCACCAAGCCTGTATTCCTTTACCGACGGATGATGTTTTAGGTATGAATGTATTCCTGCACGAAGTCTGCCGGTTCCCATGCCGTGTATGATCCATATTTTGCCAATGCCTGCAAGCAATGCAGAATCTATGAATGCGTCAAGGTTTGCCACCGCCTCGTCTACCGTTTGCCCAATTAGGTTTATTTCGTTGCTTTGAGATCTTGCAACCACTTCGGATTTTGGCTTTGAGCCGTACGTTCTTGCGTGCTTTGTTTTTTGTTGATTTTTTTCTACTCTTGCATCGAACAAATCGCCGATGGGTACTTCGGTGGTTATTGCTCCGCATTTTACGGCAATGCGGCTAGGCGACTTTATGGCAGTCACCACTACTGCAACTCCGAGTTTTTTGCTATATACAGTGCTGCCGACTTTCAATTTTGAAAAGTCAATTTTATCTCCCGTGAACACCACTTCGTCGTTGTCCGATTGTTCTTCCGACGTTTCCACGGCATCCAGTTTTTTTGCGGCTGCGCGAGCAGCGAACAAATCTTTGTCTGAAAGTTCTTCTTTTTCCAAAATTTCTTTGATTTCGGCAACGATTTGTGCTGCATCGGCTTTTGCTTTTGCAACGATTTTCTTGGCTTCTTCCTTGGAATTTGCCAAGAACTTGTCGCGTTCGTTTTGCAAACTTCCGTTGAGTTTTTGAGTTTTTGTCAGTTCCTCTTGCAATTTTGCTTTTTCCGCCGCAACTTCTTCAAGTTTTTCTTCGTACTGCTTGCGAATGTTGTCGGTTCTTGCAAGCGCCGCTTCAAATTCCAGTTTTTCGTCCGAAACGTTTTGCTTGGCAAAATCTATGACGTCTTGGCGCAAGCCGAGTTTTGCGGCTATTGCCAGCGCGTTAGAACTGCCCGGTACGCCCATAATCAACCTGTAAGTAGGTGCGAGAGTTTTTATATCAAATTCCATCGATGCGTTTTCCACGCGTTCAGTGTTCAACGAATACTCTTTAAGTTTTCCGTAGTGCGTCGTTATAACAGCTTTTGCGCCGCTTTTACGCAAAAATTCAGTTACGGAAAGCGCAAGCGCAGCGCCTTCGTTGGGTTCGGTTCCTGCGCCGACCTCGTCAATCAAAACAAGATCGCCGCGACCGCACACATTGAGAATATCCCTCAAATTTGTGATGTGTCCGGAAAACGTTGACAAATTTTGCTCTATGCTTTGTTCGTCGCCGATGTCGCAAAAGATATCGTTGAAAAAAGATACGACGCTGTCGTCGGCACACGGAATGAACATTCCGCTCATTGCCATAATAGACATAAGTCCGATTGTTTTAAGCGTTACGGTTTTGCCGCCGGTGTTTGGACCTGTGATCACTATAACGTCGTAATCGCTGCCGAGTTTTACGGAAATCGGCACAACTCTGGTTTTGTCCAACAGCGGATGACGCGCCTTTTTGATATCGACGACGCCTTTGTCGTTCAAAATCGGCAAAGTGCATTTGTTGTCAAGTCCGTATTTAACTTTGCTGAAAATCACGTCAATGTCGCTAATCGTGTCTTGCGAGGCAACGATTTTGGTTGAAAATGGCGAAATTCGGTCAGTAAAGGACTGCAAAATGCGTTGAATTTCCGCCTTTTCCTGCAAGACAGCTTCACGAAGCGAATTGTTGAGTTGCACGATTGCCATCGGTTCGACAAACAACGTCGCGCCTGTGGACGATTGGTCGTGAACTATGCCGTTTACAAACGCTTTGTATTCCTGCTTGACGGGAATAACGTATCTGTCTCCGCGTAACGTGACGATTGAATCTTGCAAGTATTTGCTCAATTCTCCGCTTTTTGTGTAGCTTTGAAGTTTTTGTTTGATGTCGGCATTTATGCCCTTTATGCGTTTGCGAATGACAAACAATTCGTCCGAGGCTTTGTCGTTCATTTCCTCGTCGGAGATTATGGCAAAGTCGAT
>CAKRAM010000109.1 GCA_934294965.1 uncultured Clostridia bacterium | reverse complement strand
TCGTAAAACTCTGCGGAGCAGGTCAATTCGACTGCATCGGCGGTAAAATCGCGTGACGGCAAGTCGTATTTGGCGGCATCTGTTCCGTAGGCGGAAATCGTGTCGGTTGCCGGTAATGTGAAGCGCTTCGGCGTTCCTCCTGCTGCAATGATACCTTCGCAAACCTTGCCTGCAACTCTGTCTATGCCTGCCGAACCAACTGAAAAACCGTTAGTGGCGCAAATTACCGAAACAAGCGGTTTGTTTATATTTGCCGAAAGTCCGTTTGCAAGAGCCTTTTGCGGCATATTTTCCAATCTATCGATAAATTCTCGTAGCATAATTTTTACCTCGAGTATATTCTAAACGTAATTTCCAAACTTGTCAAGGCGGATAAAATCAATTTGTTTGTACACAATATAATTGTAATTTGAGCCTAGCATACGTAAATGGAAAATAAGCAAATTATTGTCGATTTGGGGAGAAGGAATGGGACGAAGTGTTTATGTTTGCGGCGTCGATACGTCGGCATTGCCGAAAATCGGAGCCAAGGAAAGCAACGAATTGCTTAAGCGAATAAAAAACGGCGACGATGAAGCTCGAAATAGACTTATCAATTGCAACTTGCGCTTGGTTTTGTCAGTTGTCAACAGGTATTCGGCTCGTTGCGGCGATGCCGACGACTTGTTTCAAATGGGGTGCATAGGGCTGATAAAATCTATAGACAATTTTAATGTGGATTTGGGCGTAAGGTTTTCAACGTATGCCGTTCCGATGATAGCAGGGGAAATACGAAGATATTTACGCGAATCCAACTCGCTGCGGATCAGCCGCGGCATAAGGGACGTTGCCTATTTGGCAATCAGCACAAGAGAGCGGCTGGAAAGTGAAGGCGGCGGAGAAGTGTCGGTGGAGCAGGTTGCTCAAGAACTGAACATGCCGATATGCAACGTTATGTACTGCTTGGATGCTATCAGTGATCCGATTTCGCTTTCGGAAAACGTCTATGGCGATGAGGAAGATAACCTCACTTTGCAGGATTGTATTCGCGATGGAAAAGAAAGTGAAAACAAATGGACGGACAATGTGGCGCTCACCGACGCCATAAATGAACTTGACGAAAAAGAGCGCAATATTTTGTTCAAGCGATATTACTTGGATAAAACGCAAAATGAAATTTCGGAAGAAATAGGGTTAAGTCAGGCTCAGGTTTCGCGTATAGAAAAGAATGCAATAAATCGAATCAAAGATTATTTTGCCGATTAGTGTCTTGTTGCGTGGAATTATGCATACAATACATTCGAGGGATAATATGGAAATAAGCTACACGGAATTGCGTTCGAAGGAAGTGGTGAACACGCTTGACGGCGCGAGAATGGGGCGCATAATCGATGTCATATTCGAGAGTAACGGCAAAAACGTGCTGGGTTTGGTTGTTCCCGGCGCTAGAAAATGGTTTAAGCAAACGGAAGATATTTTTATACCATGGGGCAATATATCCAAAATCGGCAACGACGTAATTTTGGTCACGATTGACGTAAATCAAAGTACCACGCTCGTTCGCACGGCAAACGGTAAAGGTGAAGATTGTTGCGGTGGTGACGATTATTTGTAAAAATTGGCGCAACTATGCCGATTTTTGATAAATTGTAATCTACTATTTCACACATAGTATATCAAACCGTTCATTTATGATACATTCATGGTAGTAATAGAGCGCGTTCCGTTGCCGCATCCTTGCCGTGTTATAATCCTTGATTGTTTAACAGTTTATCCGAAGGTCCTGTTTAAGTTCGATGCTCCGCATTGTTAATTTAACAGTTGCGTAGTTTTTTTTGTGCCAATATACGTCGCAAGAGTGTTTTTTTGAATTTCTAGAGGTTATTAGAAAAGTATTTTATTGCATTAAGCATTTGCTTTTTTTTATATAGTTTGATATAATTTATTTATGCTAAAAGAAATCCAAGTAAAATCTAAACAACTTCTTTCGGATGCGATCAGTGAAAATACCGATTTGGGATATTATCGCATTCAAAAAATAATCAAAAGTAAAAGTGTAAAAATTAACGGAGTGCGCGTCGGCACGGATATGACTGTGCGCGAAGGCGACGTCGTTTACGTTTATCTTGCCGATCGAGAAAAAGACAGTATAGAAGTAGTGTATCGCGACGACAATATTTTGGTCGTAAACAAAAATGCGGGCATAGAAGTCGTTGGAGAAAATTCTCTTACTCAACGCATAAACGACATTTTGACCGATACAACCGCAGTGCCTGTTCACCGTTTGGATAGAAACACGATGGGCTTGGTTGTTTATGCTCTGAACAAAACTGCCGAAACCGAATTGTTGGAGTCCTTCAAGGTTCGTGAAATAGACAAAACTTATCAGTGCATCGTTGTCGGCACGCCCAAGCAGCGCACGGCAAAACTTAAGGCATTTTTGTTTAAGGACGCAAAAAAGAGTATGGTTTACGTGTCCGAAACGCAAAAACCGGGCTACGTGCCAATCGAAACTCATTACACCGTTCTAAAAACGATGGGCGAACTTACTCTTTTGGAAGTTAAGCTTATAACCGGTCGCACGCACCAAATTCGCGCACATTTGGCATACGTCAAAATGCCTGTATTGGGCGACGGCAAGTACGGCTATAACAAGATTAACAAAAAGTACCGCGTAAAAACGCAATTGCTTTGTTGCACAAAAATCACATTCCACTTTGCAAAAGGCACACTAAAATATTTGGATAATAAAAGCGTCGTTTTGAACGTCGATTTGTCCGAATATTATAAAAAATAACCAACAGAGGGCAACACATTGTTGCCCCTTTTTATGAATATGCTAAAAATCTTAAACTGCGACAAAAATTCAATAGCCCAAAAATTCGGGTTTACTACCGACGACGTGATCGTGTCGTTTAACGGTGAACCTGCCTTGGACATGTTAGACGTTGCATATTTCGATTCGCAATCCAATTTCACTGTGGGAATTGATCGCAACGGAAAGCAAATTTTCCATCACGTAAAAAAATCGTCAATTGAGCCTATGGGCTGGAATTTTTACGACGAATGCTACATAGAACCTCGTTGGTGCGCCAACAAATGTTTGTTTTGCTTTGTTGACCAACTTCCCAAGGGACAGCGTAAAACGCTTTACGTCAAGGATGACGACTGGCGACTTTCTTTCGTCAGCGGCAACTACGTTACACTTACAAACATCTCCGATGCGGAAGTCGACCGCATAAAAACCAAAAAGTTTTCCCCTATATACGTTTCGGTGCATGCAACCGACGATGAATTGCGTCGTAAACTTCTCGGAAACAAAACGGCGCGTCCCATTGTTCCGCTTCTAAAGGAGCTTGCGAGCGCCGGCATCACGATGTACACGCAAGTGGTAATGTGTCCCAATCTTAACGACGGAATAGAGCTGCAAAAAACGCTGAACGATTTGTTCGATCTCTATCCCCGCGTTCAGAACGTTGCAGTGGTGCCGGTGGGGCTTACAAAGTACCGCAGCAAATTGTATCACATCGACGTTGTTGACAAAACTTGCGCTAATAACGCAATCGATTTGGTGGAATCTTTCGACAAAGACTGCTACGATAAAACCGGCAATCACTTTGCCTACTGCTCGGACGAAATGTACGTATATGCCGAACGGGATATTCCGTCGTTTACGTATTACGGAGAGTTCGAACAGTTGGAAAACGGCGTGGGACTAATTGCCGATTTTCGTCATCAATTCGATTTGGCATTGGCAGATTCCACTGCGGCAAAAAGTCAACGAATAGTAGCAATTTGCGGAATTTCCGCCAAAAAATATGTTGAAGAAGTTGTACAAAAGGCAAAGTCCGCTTTTCCGAAACTCGATTGCACGGTGCTTGCAGTGGAAAACAAATTTTTCGGCAGCAGCGTCACCGTTTCCGGACTCCTTGTCGGATCCGACGTTTTGGAGGCTGTCCAAAAATTGCCAAGCGACTTTGATACTTTGTTGCTTCCGAGAGTAATGCTTCGGGAAATCGAGGATGTATTTTTGGACGGAATGACGCTGGAAGAACTTGAAAAGGCAACGGGAAAAACAATAGAGATATCAGCCGACGGATACGAATTTTGTCGAGCTATATTGGAGAGTGATTATGAGTAAACCGCTTGTAGCCATAGTTGGCAAACCAAACGTGGGAAAATCTACGTTTTTTAACAAAGTGTGCGGCAGCCGCATATCCATAGTATCCGACGAACCGGGCGTAACAAGAGATCGCATTTATGCCGATGCCGAATGGCTGGGCAGGAAATTTACCATTGTAGATACCGGCGGTATACAGTTCAAAAGCGACGATGTTATGTTCAAGCATATCAAGCAACAAGCCGAAATCGCAGTAGACCTTGCCGACGTTATTTTGTTCTTTTGCGACTACAAAACAGGGCTTACGAGCGAGGACTACGACGTTGCGAACTTGCTTCGCAAATCCAACAAACCGGTTATTATGGTAGTCAACAAAGTTGACAATTTTTCCAATGCCGACCTTTCGGACTTTTACAGTTTGGGACTGGGCGATTTGTATCCTATTGCTGCCGAGCAAAAACAAGGCATAGGCGATTTGTTTGACGACGTTATATCCTATTTCCCCGAAAGTGACGAAGAATACTACGACGATGATGTTATAAAAATCGCCGTGGTGGGCAAGCCGAATGCGGGAAAATCATCGCTCACAAACAAAATTTTGGGATATGACAGAACAATCGTTTCGGATATTGCAGGAACTACTCGTGACGCAATCGACACGCCGTTTGAATACAAAGGACGCAAATACGTAATCATAGATACCGCAGGAATGCGCAGAAAACGTTCCATAGACGACGACACGGTGGAGCAATACAGTGTAATGCGTTCGCTCAATGCTGTGCGCCGTGCCGACGTTTGCCTTATCGTTATGGACGCAAACGAAGGACTTTCCGAACAGGACGTAAAAATTGCAGGATTCATACACGAAGAAGGTAAGCCTTCGTTTGTGGTGGTCAACAAATGGGACCTTGTGGAAAAGGACACGCACACCGTGGAAAAATTCAAAAAAGAACTATCCTGCGATTTGGCGTTCATGGATTACTTCCGCTATATAACCGTTTCCGCACTTACCGGGCAACGCGTGTCTAAACTTATGGACGAGGTTAACTACGTTTACGCAAAATCGACGTTCAGGTGTACAACAGGAATGCTTAACGACGTGGTTGCCGATGCTGTTCGCGCGGTCGAACCGCCTGCAATCTCCGGAAGACGAGCCAAGATCAAATATGTAACGCAGCCAACAACGCAACCGCCCACATTTGTTGTGTTTGTAAACGACGCGTCGCTTGTGCATTTTTCCTATCGTAGATATTTGGAAAATTACATTCGCCGTGCATTTACGCTGGACGGAACCCCTATAAGACTCGTATTCCGTGTCGGAACCGACAAGGACGAATAAGCCTATGTTTGAAATATTTTTATCATATTGGTGGCAATATTTACTCGTTATTCTTTGCAGTTATTTTATCGGAGCGATAAACTTTTCCATCGTCTTTTCCCACCTGTTCAAAAAGACCGACGTGCGCAATTATGGCAGTGGCAACCCGGGAACTACAAATATGTTTAGGGTATTCGGCTTGCGTATGGGCGCGCTGACCTTTTTGTTCGACGCGCTAAAAGGCGTGCTGTGCTGCGTTTTGACAAAGCACGTAATATTCGCTTCGCTGGGAGTGGACGTTTCGAATACGGCAGGATATCTTGCCGGGCTATTTGCCGTTGTCGGACACGTTTTTCCTGCAATTCACAAATTTCGCGGAGGGAAAGGCGTGGCAACAAGTTTGGGAGTGATGTTCTCCATGCAGCCGATTCTTATGTTGTGTCTGATTGTTCCGATATGCCTTATAATCTTAATAACCGACCGAATGTCGGTTATGAGTTTGGTGTACTCGCTATTTATGATTGTGTGGGCTTGGGCTGTTTTGCTTAACAAAATCGGAGCGTTTTGCTGTTTGGCTATAACGCTGATGTATGCACTTATAATTTTTGCGCACAGGCACAATATTGTACGGCTGCTACGTGGACAGGAATTGCCGACCGGGGTGCGAAAAGCGCTTCGAGGCAAATCGGATAAAATTGTAAAATAGTGCAAACCGATGATAACGGAGTTATTATGAATATTCTTGAATGTAAAAATCCGACAAACATCGTTAAAATAATAGCAGGAAAGTAGTCTGAAAAATCTAATAAATACCTCAAAATTACCGTCCGCCCGATTGTGATAAAGGGAATCAAACTGTTTCAAGCTGAAATGTTCACCGAAAAACAGGCATTTCACCAAAATTTTCCCTATGAAACGCTCGACGATTGGGTGAGTGGAAATATTGTCGGTCAGTTCAGCCAAATACTTGTTAGGACGGAAAACAACGACGTAACTTATTTGACTTCAAAAAGGGGAAAGACGACGCGTATTTGCAAAAAGCGCACAAATCCGCCTATGAAAACAACAACTAGCAACAATCGCGTAAAAAATTATTTGATAAACGAAGGCGACAACGTTCCCGTGTTATGCGAATTGGGCATTTTTACGTCGGAATTGAAAGTTGCCGCAAAGATGTACGATAAGTATAAGCAAATCAATCGTTTTTTGGAGATCTTAGACGATGTTTTTGCCGACTACCAAAGCGACACGCTTACAATGTTAGACTTCGGCTGCGGAAAAGCATATCTTTCATTCGTTGCTTACTACTATTTTTCTACAATAAAACATTTGGATGTAGAAATTATCGGTTATGACCTAAAAGCCGACGTGGTGAAACACTGCAACGCGCTTGCGCAAAAGTATGGCTACCGGAAGTTGCACTTTGAAGTTGCCGACGTGACCAAAGACAAACTGTCCGTAAAGCACATCGACGTAGTGTTATCCCTGCATGCATGTGACATTGCAACCGACTATGCGCTCGAATATGCAATTAAGAATAAAATCAAATACATATTCTCGGTTCCTTGCTGCCAGCACGAAATCTATTCCACAATTCACAGCGGCGGAGATTTGGATATGTTGCTCAAATACGGAATTGTTAAAGAACGCGCCTCGGCATTACTGACGGATTCCGTAAGAGCGGCTATTTTGGATGACATCGGTTACAAAGTCGACGTTATGGAGTTTGTAGACCTAGCGCATTCCCCCAAAAATCTTATGATAAGAGCGGTGCTAAAATCGGCTCCCAAATATAAAAATAAAGAAACGATTTTGCAATTGCAATCCACTTACGGATTTAATCAAATGCTTGCAACGCTAATTTACGGCAAC
>CAKRAM010000108.1 GCA_934294965.1 uncultured Clostridia bacterium | reverse complement strand
TTGTAGGCTTGAGTGCCTGCGGTTTTGATGTTTACAGTGTAGGTGATCGTGTCGCCTTTTTGCACAGATTGAAAACTGTTTACAGAGCAGGTTTTTTCCAATTCCAAACGTTGGTAAGCATAGCGGCATAAAGCCGAAGCCGTAACTTGGTCAAATCCGACGCGGTTACCGATGGGACGGAACACGCCGAACGTGTAGACAGTGTCTTCCGCCGATGAACCGAACAAATATCTGTTGGAGCCGTTTGCAGGGTTGAACAACGCTTCCGCGGAAAGTTCCATAACCGTGCCGTTTTTTTCCGCCGAGGAAACTTTTTCGTAGAAGCTGTTGGGGTTGCCGCCTGCGCTTGCAGTCATACTGCTGCCCGTGCTATGAAGCAACTTATTGTTGCCGATGTACATCATGATATGTCCGGAACTTGCCGAAGATTTGCCGTGACGATATACGATCAAATCGCCGAGTTGCAACTGACTGCGAATTTCCGCCAGAAGTTGGGCTTGCGCCGCTTTGGTTTTGTAGTTGGCTGTGTTTACGAAGAACAACACTTCGGGCGAGCCGACATTGCTGCTGCAATAGTCGGTGAACGTTGCCGTTTTCGGATTGGTGGACAACTTTTTGCCGAACGCGTAGTTATACACCACGTTTACGTAACTGCTGCAATCCAAATACAGTTGGTTGAACGCCGTTGCGTCCTCCGGATTGACGGCATAGTTTCTGCGATAGATGTGTTGGTCGTAGTAGATTTGTTCGCGTTGATAGTAGTACGCATAGCCTGCCGCAACAACTACGTTTTGCGGTGTTGCCGATGCCAAACGCGCGGAATTTGCAATGGAATAGTTTTCCTTCAAGGCTTGCTCCACGCTTGATACCGCTTTGTTGCAGTTGAGGCACTTGCCTTGTGCAAAACTCCATTCGTGCAAGGAGGGAGTCCAACTTTCCGGAAGGGGATCTCCGCCGCTTTCACTTGCAAAATACTGTCCGCAAACCGTACATGCATAGTACGATCCGGTGCTGCCTGCCGCGCAACCCGCAACGGGTTCCATTGTGTGAGCGGTTTTGGGGATGGGTTCGCAACCGGACATAATTGCGCCACAGTTTATGCACTTGGTGCCTGCGGAAACGCCTTCTTGGTAGCAGGTTGCGGGAACTTCCAATGATTCTCCTGCTTCGTGTTCCAGTTTTTGTACCGGTTCGTCCCTAAACGTGTTGCACTTTTTGCAAAGGAAACGCTCCACGCCTTCGGCACTGCACGTAGGTTGAACGATGATTGCCGAAATCCATTCGTGTTCACATTCCGGTGTGGGTGCGGGATCGTCCGGCTTGTCTGCAGGCGTGCATGCAACCAAGCAAAGCGACGCAAGCAGGAGCGCAAACAGTATTAACAATAATTTCTTTTTCATGATACCTCCAAGTTGCCGTTGGCAAAAGTTCGTGCCAAGGCAAGCGTGCCGTTTTTGACAAAAACTGCAAAATTTTGACAAAAGTTAACAAATTTATATTATATTATACCACAGTATAAACAGGCTGTAAACACAGATTTTGGTTAGAGAAATATAAGAAAATGTTTTAGTCTATAATATTTTACGTTGCCGAGGACATTTGTCTTTTGCACCCATATGCGCAATTCCCCAAATTATGCAAAAACGGCAAAGCAAATAACATTGCCGATGCGGACGATTATTTTTTCAAAGCCCAAGTCAAACGAAAGTTGCGTTTTTTTTCGCATTGCCACGCCTTTGAAAAAGCAAATTTGCTCAAACCGTTGACAACCGCCCCTTATAAAGTTATATAATATATCCGCGAGGTGAACACATGACACAAAACGCACGTGAAAAGTACAATCAATGGCTAAACAACGTTACCGACGAAAAGGTTTTGGCTAAACTTAAAAACCTATCGGACGAGGAAATCGAAAACAATTTTTACAAAGATTTGGAATTCGGCACGGGCGGAATGCGCGGAAAAATGGACGTAGGAACAAACTGCCTTAACGTTTACACCGTTGCCAGGGCATCCGGAGGGCTTGCCGCCTACATGCTTACTTGCGGCATGAAATCGGCGGCTATCACATACGATTCCAGACTCAACTCCAAATTGTTTTCTGAGATTGCGGCGGCGACACTTGCCGAAAGCGGCATTACGGTTTATCTTACAGACCAATGCATGCCTACGCCGTTTGTGTCATTTTTGATTAGGCAACTGGGCGCGGACGCAGGCGTGAACGTTACGGCAAGCCACAACCCCAAGGAATACAACGGCTACAAGGTTTACGACAAAACAGGCTGCCAAGTGCTGGACGAAGTTGCAAATTCAATCACCGACCAAATTGAAAAAACGGGAATGTTCGACAAGCCTTTGCCCGACTACGAAAAGTACGTTGCTTGCGGCAAAATACTTGTGCCGAGTGAGTCGCTTACGGAAAAATACGTGCAAACGGTTTTGTGCCAACGACTGTCCGACTTGCCATGCGACATTACCGTTGCGTACACTCCGCTTAACGGCGCAGGCTACAAAATTACTCCTGCCGTGCTTAAAGCCGCAGGCGTAAGCAACTTGCACGTCGTAGGAGAGCAAAGTTACCCCGACGGCAACTTTACGACCTGCCCCTATCCCAACCCGGAAAAGCACGAGGCGCTTACAAAGGTTTTGGAACTAGCCAAAAGCGTGCATGCCGACGTGGTTGTTGCACACGATCCGGACAGCGACAGGCTGGGCGTTGCGGCGTTTGACGGAAGCGACTATCAAATTTTGAGTGGCAACGAAGTGGGCATTTTGCTTTTGGACTACGTATTAAGTAGCCTGAAAAGCCAAAACAAATTGCCCAAAAATCCCGTTGTGATAAAATCCATAGTAACTTCCCCAATGGCAGACGCCGTGGCAAAACTCTACGGAGCAACCGTTACCGACGTTTTGACGGGATTCAAGTACATCGGCGACGCAATGAACAAGCTTGAAAGCCAAAACCGACTTGCCGATTTTGTGTTCGGCTTTGAGGAAAGTTGCGGCTACCTAAAAGGCGACTACGCACGGGACAAGGACGGCGTTGTGGCGGCATTGCTCACGGTGGAGATGACCGCATCCTACAAGCGACAGGGCATTTTGCTTACCGACAGGCTGGACGCACTCTACAAACAAGTGGGACACTTTGAGCAAAGGTTGATTTCCTACCGCTTTGAGGGCGCGGAAGGCGCAAAAGTAAAAGCCGAACTTCTGCAAGGCTTGCGCGACAATCCGTTTGACAACCTTGCCGAGCATAAAATCGACAAGATAGAAGACCTTTTGACGGGAGAAAACTACCCCGTTTCCGACGTGCTTATTTTCCACGCCGGCGGCGACAAGTTGGTTGTTCGCCCAAGCGGGACCGAGCCGCTGATTAAGTGCTATTTGTTTGTGAAAGGAACGCCGAGCAGCAACAAAGAAAAGTTGGACGCAATGACGGCTCAACTTGACCATAGATTAAAAAAATAATCTCTTGCGACTGCCACAATATTGGCAGTCGCTTTTTTGATAATAAAGGCTGCTGCAACAAGTGCATCAGCCTTTATGTTTTGTGTTTTGTGTTGTTATGGCTTGCTATCTATGCTTTGCGTGGAAGCAAATGCCTACGCCGTCCGGGCCGCAATGGCTGCCTGCCGTGGGGTTGACTTCCACCACTTCGATTGGCAAATCGTCGCCGAATTTTTCTTTGAGCAGTTTGATTGCCATATTGACGATGGGCAAACAATCGGTATGACCGATGCACACGCGGTGAGATTTGATGTCCTCCTGATTGTCCTCAACAAGTTTGATTATCTTTTTGAGGGAGTTAATTCTACCCGATGCCTTGCCGAGCGTTTGCATCATTCCGTCCGAACCCATATGCAAAATGGGGTGAATGGAAAACAAATTGCCCATCGTGGCTGCCAAATTGGTAACTCTGCCGCTACGACGGAAAAATTTGAGGTCGTCGGCGTAGAAATAGATTGCAAACTTGTCCACCTCGGTTTTTGCCCATTCCACCATTTCTTCGGCGGTTTTGCCTGCCAGGTACATATCGCCCACTTCGCAAACAATGTTGTAACTTAAAATTGTGATGCCCTTGGTATCTATTGTGTAGAACTTGCGCTCGGGGTACTTTTCCTTGAGGGTATCGAGAGCCAACTTCATTGCGTCGAACGTGCCGCTCATCGCGCGGGAAAAATGCACGTACAAAATGTCGTTGCCTGCGGCAAAGTGCGGTTCAAAGTAGTTTACGTACGCATCCGGGCTGATGGCGCAGGTTTGAGGAAGAGTGCCTTGACGAAGAAGTTGGTAAAACGCATGACAATCGAAAGTTTCAAAATCTTCGTAGGGGCGAACTTCCTTGCCGTCGATTTGGTACGGCATGCTGATAAGGTGATATCCGTATTTTTGAGCCTTTTGCGGAGTCATGTCCGTGTCGGTGTCTGTGAACAATACTAGCATGGCAAAAATTCCTTTATTTGTATTTCGGAGTGCGGATTGCGCCGAATTGGACGAAAATCGCACCTCAATTGAAAATATATAGTAAAAAGATAAATACTAGGTAAACTGAAAGTAAATTTTTGCAATTTTTGTCGAATTTTGGCGAAATTTGCGCCGTAAAAGTCGGATAATTATATTTAACTTATGTTTAGTGTTGACTACGATGCAAAAAAATGCTACAATGTGTTTTGCGCAACAAGGGCAAACATAGTTTTGCACCGCTTGCGACAATAAACTCTAAAACACGGTTGACATGTTCCAAGTGCGAAACTAAACGTCGAATTGCGACAATTGCAAGCGTTTGCGCTTTCAACACAAACGGCAAAATTTTGCAAGCGGGCGGCGGTCAACTTGAAATTCGGGAGAAAAATATGATAAAAATTGTGGTAGACGCTTTCGGCGGAGATAACAGCCCGTCTGTAAACGTGGAAGGAACGGTAAAAGCACTTGGCGCACTGGAAGATTTGTCCGTTGTGCTTGTCGGCGACGAAAACAAACTTGCCGACGAACTTGCAAACAAAACGTACGACAAAAATCGCTTGACGATTGTACACGCGCCTGACGTTATCGACTGCAACGATAAGCCGACCGAAGCCATAAAGCAAAAAAAGGACAGCTCTATGGTGCGAGCATACGAAATTCTTAAAACCGATCCGGAAGCCGTGGCTATGGTAAGTTTGGGATCGACGGGAGCGTTGCTTGCAGGTGCCGTGCTGCGCATAGGAAGAATAAAAGGAGTAAAACGCCCTGCGTTCTGCCCCATTTTGCCCACCATGCAAGGCGGACTTGTGGGTATTTGCGACAGCGGCGCAAACGTGGACTGCGACAGCGTGTACCTTCAACAATTTGCCTTGATGGGCAGTTTGTATATGAAAAAGGCTTACGGCGTGGAAAATCCGCGCGTTGCGCTTTTGAACATCGGCGTTGAAGAGGAAAAAGGCGATGCCCTTAGAAAGGAAACCTACGGACTGCTGAATAGCACCGAACAAATCAACTTTGTGGGCAATATGGAAGCGCGCGAACTGCTCCACGGCGACGTGGACTTGGTTGTTTGCGACGGTTTTAGCGGCAACGTGTTGTTAAAATCCACCGAGGGCGCATGCTTGGAAATGATGAAAATGCTCAAAAAGACGTTTATGAGCAGTTTTTCGGCAAAACTGGGCGCACTGCTTTTGAAAAAGAAAATTTACGAAATTAAGGACACAATGGACTACAACAACTACGGCGGCGCGGTGCTTTTGGGCGCAAACAAAACCATAGTTAAGGGACACGGCAGCAGCAAAACCGAAGCCGTTTTCCAATGTATAAAACAGGCGTACAATATGGAAAAAGGCAACATTCGCTCCGCCATTGCCGAAGCAATTGCCGCAAACATGGCAAAACCGCAAGAATAAAAAATTTGGCAGTTGCAATTTGCAACTGCCTTTTGTTTTGAATATATTGAAAATCACCGAAGCATTGTCCTATTTTGGCAATTTCAGTTTAGGTTTTGTTAGGTTGTAACTGTCGGTTATCAAGGCGGAAATAATGCCGTCGTCCAAAGTGCCGTCCATCACCACCGTTATCCAATTTTCCTTGTTCATATGATACGCCGGGATAACCTGCGGATAGGTGTTTATCCAAGCGACAACCAGCGGCGGAATGGCTTTTAGGTTCATGCGTACCTGCCCGTGGTAGTCGTAGACGAAGGCAAACACCTTTTTTGTTCCGTTGTGCCGTATTGCCGCCCAATTTTGGTCGAACGGGTAGTCCTCGTAGACCGAGCCGAACGCAAGGCACGCCTCGATTGCTTGGTTTTTAGTCCTCATAGTCGCCTCCGCCGCCGTTAATTTTGCTTTTGTAGGGCGCAATTGCCGCATTTACCGCGTCGAAATCGTACCCGCGAGAGAGCAAGTATCTTTGCAATTTTTGCACGGTTTTTAGGTCGCAAGGCTTGTTTTTCATATATTTTTCCGCAAGTTTTTGCGCGTTTTGGCGGCACAGTTCGCCGTCCTGCTCTGAAAAAACTTCCGCCGTTTCCGCATCGATTCCGCGCTGCAACAACTCCTGCTTTATACGGCGAGTGCCTTTGTTTGCGGAGTTTTGCTCGGCGTAGTTTTTGGCATATGTTTGGTCGTCCAAATAGCGATAATCCTCAAGTTTGTCCACCACGTAACCGACGATTTCCGCTTCAAACCCCTTGCCGGAGAGGTACTTTTTCATTTGGGCGGTTGTTTTGCTGCCCCTGCCGAGGTAATCCACAGCCTTGCCGAACGCAACGGATTTTTCCGAATCGAACACCGCTTCCTGCAATTTTTGCGTCGATACTTCCGCGCCGATTTTCAGCCCCAATTTCATCACGGTTACCATTTCCAAGGCAAAGGCAAATTCCCCGTCCAAGTACACGTTAGCGCGGGTTTTGTTGTTTTTTTGAATTTGCATATCGGTGATTTTGGGCATAATGCGCCTCCGTCCGTTTTTGCCATTATACCACACCGATTGCGCCTTGTAAACCGACAGGCGCACCCGGACGAAACGGAAAATTTCAAACGGGCGTTTACGCTTTGCCGGTTATTGCTTCAACCGCTTTGCGGTATCTTGCGGCAAGTTTGGACAAATAGGTTTGCCTGCCCTCGGGGGAAAGCGTTTGCATATATTTTTGATCGGCAAGGCGCATAAGCGGATTTAGCACAAGTTGGTCGCTTTGCAAAATTTCCCGCACTTTTTGGTTGAAAACTTCGTCTTGGCAAAAGCCGTCGTAGTCGTAGATTTGCTTTTCCAGTTTGCGGCGTTGATTTTCCACCACTTGCCGCCCGTCCAATCCCAAAGTTGCGGCAACTTCCTTTTCGTGCGCGATTTGGCGACGAGCGTTTTCCCAAAAGCCGCTTTTTAGGCGTTCCTTTGCCATTTTTGAGTATTGTTTGAATGCCGACATGATGTTTTGCCTCCATTATTCTAAATTTGAACGAAATTTTGTCGTCGAATATAAACGGAAAAGGTCGAACAAGCCTGCCAAAACGTGCGTTTTTGGCAGTAATTGCAGGTTTGTGTCGAAAAATCTCCGTAAAATACAAACTGCTTACCGCAACGAGTGCGATAAGCAGTTTTCTTTTGTATTAAATTTGATTTGTTTGGGTTTGGACGCAATTACATCTTGCTGCGTTTGCGTGCAGCTTCTGCCTTCTTTTTACGTCTTACGCTCGGTTTTTCGTATTGCTCCTTCTTGCGAAGATCGCCGATGATACCGTCGCGAGCGCAACGACGCTTAAAACGGCGCAGTGCGCTGTCCAAAGATTCGTTTTCACCAACTTTGATTGTTGCCATTGATTTCGCCCCCTTTCCGTATCACAGGTCAAATTTACACTTTGGTAGTTTAACACATTCGGCAAGAGTTGTCAATAAGTTGAGCAAATTTTAGATTGTATTATTTTGTACGATAAAGTTCGATTTTTTTCCATAGGCGCGCTTACAACACGAAAGTTCAAAGCGGAACTGTCTATCCGCGCTTGAAAGGCAAAGTGGATTCGTCCACGGAAAAGGTTTTACCGGACAGAAAATCGCATTTTAGCATATTGGCGCAAGTTATGGCGTCGTAACCGAATTTTTTGCGGATTTTGTCCACGCAAAATTGCAAACGGCTTTGTTTTTCTTCGTTGACGTCAAAAATTGACGTTTGCACACCTCCGCAGGAAAAGGTTAAATCCGAAACCTGCACCGTTAGCGAGCGAAGAGGATCGGAAGCGTTGCCACACCACATCGCATGCAAAAGCCGCACCGCCGCACGGTAGACGTTGGCGGCAACAAAGGTGGGGACGATTTTGCACTGCTTGGAAGTGTGAGTCAAATCGTTGTGGCGAATGTCCAAATGCACCGTGCTTGCGCAAAAACCTTTGCCCCTCAGCCGCGTGGCAACCATATCCGCCAGCATAAATATTGTTTGCTCCGCCTCGGCGTAGGTTGCCATGTCCCTTATGGTGGTTGTGCCGTGCCCTATACTTTTTATTTGTCGCTCGTCGCAAATAGACGAAACGGTATCTTCGTCCTCTCCGCGCGCGGCGTGTTTAAGTTTTAGCCCGTTTATGCCGAATTTGCTCATCAGCACTTTGTCGTTTGCTTCGGCAAGTTGCCCCAGCGTAAAAATGCCCATTTGGTTGAGTGTCTTTTGGGTTTGCCTGCCAACAAACAACATCTCCTCGACGGGTAAACACCACACCACTTTGCGATAGTTTTTGCGAGAAATTTCCGTTACTGCGTCCGGTTTTTTTAGGTCGCTGCCCAGTTTTGCAAAGGTTTTTGTGAACGAAACGCCCACCGACACGGTTAGTCCCGTTTCCTTTTTGACGGTTTTGCGAATTTCCTCGGCAATTTGCATGGGCGTGCCGAAAATTCCGCTGTGAGTTATGTCCAGCCAACACTCGTCCATGCCGAAACACTCCACCAAATCCGTGTAGCGGCAGTAGATTTGCCTAACACGCTCGGAATAATGCCCGTACCAATCGTAATGCGGCGGCACACATACCAGTTCCGGACATTTTTGCCGCGCCTGCCAAATTGCGTCGCCGGTTTTTACTCCCATATTTTTTGCCGCCGTGTTTTTGGCAAGCACTATTCCGCTGCGCTTTTCCGGATCGCCGCAAACCGCAACAGATTTTCCGTTCAAGGACGGATTCATAACCTGCTCCACCGAGGCAAAAAAGTTATTCAAATCACAATGCAAAATTTCCATAACGATTACGCTCTTACAAGATTTTCCGTAGTTTTGCTGCAATTTGCTTTGCGTTTGAACGCTACGCAAAAGTGACAATTGCAACGGCAAACGCCGATTGCTATTTGCAATTGATATTGCGCGGGCAACCGACAATTAGTTGTACGATAGTTGCGGCACGTGGCGTTTTGACACAAACACCGCCCGCCACACCAAAGGCGATGTGCAATTGAGGCAAAGCGAAGTCTACACAAACGGTTTTGCCGCTTTGACCGTCGGAATTTTGCCAAAACAGGGCAATTTTGCCCCGATTTGACCTGTTGATTATATTTTAGAACATTTGTTCGTTATAGTCAAGCGATTTGAGGGAATGTTAGAAGCCGCCGAGGGCAGTTCCCATCGGTTCGTATGCAATAATTTTGCTTGTTTGAACTTATTGGCATTGCAATGCTTGTTGCACGACTACAAGGTTTCCGTTCCCGGTGATGTTTCGACAGGCTCAACATGACATTTTGGAAGCAGCGAGTGGCTGTATATAGCCGTCAAGAACATCAATGCCAACGACACTGTAATATCAGCAACATAATGTTTTTTCCAATTTGGCATACGAACATGTGCAACCGCCTTGCCGGTCAGGATGACACGTTGGAAGCCTTGTTGCTGCATTTGGTCAATAAAAACATCAAAGAAACACACTCCAGCGTTGCACTGTTCAAATCTGCAAACTGCCACAAATTTTGCATACGAACCTGCGAAACCGGCTATGCCGGTCATGTTGAGCGGAACGAAGTGCAGTCGAAACATCCCCGGGAACGGACACATTGTGAACATCAGTAGTTGGTTGCAATATACTGTCTATTTTTCATAAGGTCCCTTTCCAGGGGATCCTTCGACGTTGCTCAGGATGACATGTTTGAAGCAGCAGACAGCGATATGTGACTTATTGAACAAGACATTGGATAATGCTACATTGGCTACTTACACCACATTTTTTGGGCGCAAAACAAAAAAAAGCCTTTCAGGCGAAAGGCTTTTGGTAAGTGAATATTCGTTTCAAAACGATTTGCGCAAAATTATATTCCTATGCTTTGAAATCGGCATAGATGGAAACAATCTGCAAAACGGTTTCCAGCGATTTTTGAACGTCTTCCAGCACGGCGTACTCGTATCTGCCGTGGAAGTTATGTCCGCCTGTGAACAGGTTGGGGCAAGGAAGTCCTTCGTAACTGAGTCTTGCGCCGTCCGTGCCACCGCGGATAGGCACAACAACCGGCTTTACGCCCACGCGCTCCATTGCCGTTTTGGCGTTTTCCACAAGGTGGATATGCGGCTCGACCATTTCCTTCATGTTGTAGTAACTATCGGTGATTTCCGCACAAACGGTGCCGTTGCCGTACTTATCGTTGAGGTATTGCACGGCTTTTGTGAACAAATCCTTTTTAGCTTGGAATTTTTTGTGATCGTGATCGCGAATTATGTAGTTGACCTGCGCGCTGTCACATTCGCCACGGATACTTTCCAAATAGAAAAAACCTTCGTACCCGTCGGTATAGGCAGGGTTTTGTTCCACGGGCAAAAGCGATTGCAACTCCATTGCCACCAGCGCGGCGTTGATCATTATGCCCTTTGCCGAACCCGGGTGAACCGACTTTCCGCATACGTTGACTTTTGCCGAAGCGGCGTTGAAGTTTTCGTACTCCAACTCCCCAAGTCCGCCGCCGTCCACGGTGTATGCGCCGTCCGCTCCGAAACGCGTTACGTCAAAAAAGTCCGTACCTCTGCCCACTTCCTCGTCCGGAGTGAACGCAATTTTGATTTCGCCATGCTTAATTTGCGGATTGTTGACCAGCGTTTGAGCCATTTGCATTATCACCGCAACGCCGGCTTTGTCGTCAGCGCCCAAAAGCGTTGTGCCGTCCGATGAGATTATCGTTTTGCCGACGGAATTAAGCAACTCGGGGAAATCCTTGGGAGAAAGCACTCTGCCCTCGGCAAGTTTGATGTCGCCGCCGTCGTAACCAGCCGTAATTTGCGGCTTTACGTCCTTGCCGGAAACCGCCGAAGATGTGTCCACGTGGGAGATGAAACCGAGTTTGTAGGCGCAATCCGTGTTGGCAGGTATGGTTGCGTACACATAGCCGTAGTTATTGTCCATTGCAGACTGCACGCCCATTTGGTTTAGTTGCTCGTTAAGCAACGACAGCAAGTTTTTTTGTTTTTCCGAACTGGGGTACTGCTCCACGTCCGGGATCGATTCGGTGTCTATTTTTACGTACTGCAAAAATCTTTCCAACAATTCCATAATAATGCCTCTCTATAATTTAAGACCGCGGTCTTCGTCCAGGTACGTCGCTTGCAAATCGGCAACGTGAAGGTACAACAACAATTTGTACTTGCCCATTGCCTCGGAAAGGGAATAACTGCCGCCGCGAACGCGATCGTCAAAGCCGCCCATATGCCAATTGATTGCCATTGCTTCTTCCGGGGTGAGTTTGATATACTGCGTTGCGATGAACACCGATTTTTCGCCGTGACCGTAGGGGAATTTTTCCTCTACCTTGAAGAACGGACGTTTTACCCAGCCGCTTTCCTCCTTGACGTTGCGCATTTCCACCACGTAGTAGTTGACTTTGCACAAATCGTGAAGCAAGCCGCAAATTGCCAAAGTTTCGTCGGAATAGACTTTTTGGTAGTCGTCGCCGAAATCGGCTTTTACCGCCGCAAGCAAACGATTGTACACGTTTAGCGAATGTTGGCACAAACCGCCGACTTCCGCCATATGAAAGCGCGCCGAAGCCGGAGCGGTGAAAAAGTCGGTTCGGTTTAGGTAGTCCAAAAGTGCCGAAGCGCCGTCGCGCTTTATAAAGTCGGTGTAGATTTTGATAAACTGTTGTTTGGCGGACGATTCTGCCATTATAACCTCCCGTGCAAAATAAACGCACAATTATATGTTATTATATACTATCGTGCGTTTGTTTGCAAGCAATATTTGGTTTTGAAACATGCGAATGTGTTTATGCGTTGCCGCGACAGTTAAATCGAAACAAAACGCACTTTACAGTGGATTGACCGGACAAAAGTTGATGATTACAAAGCCGATACGCAAAAAGCCAACCGATTACCTCGATTGGCTTGTGTCTATCCGCAAATTACTGCGGCAACATTCATTTTTTTAGCCGACGCGCTCCAACGCAAACACGCCAAACTACTCGGGATTGTCGCTATGAGTTGAAGCGGGTTGGATTTTGTCCAAATAGTGATAGCGTCTGTTGTTGGCAAAAATCATTATCACCGTCAAAATTAGACTCAACAGTTCGGCAACCGCAGTGGAAATCCAAATGCCGTCCAGTTTGAAGAATATCGGCAAAACGAATATGCACACAAGTTGGAAC
>CAKRAM010000107.1 GCA_934294965.1 uncultured Clostridia bacterium | reverse complement strand
AAGCGGCGGATGTGCTTTGCAACCAAAAGGCAGTGATGTGCTTTGCGAGCAAGAGCAAAGAGGTGTTTCATAAGCAGGGCAGTATCGATAGCCCAAAAACAACGTTGTTGCCACCGCAATCGAGTTTTATCAGCGGATGTCGGAATCGCGTTTTTGAGTTCGGGTTTTGCCGTTGGCGCGCCCCAAAGGCAATTTTGCCGCGAAAATACAAAAACAAATACTCGATTGAGGCATTTTTACTGCCAATTTGCCGAGATTTTGCACGGATTTTGGGTAATTGCTTGCAAAAAGTTGACACAAACTTGCAAATAGGTATAATACATATGTAAATGTTTCGTGCGATGGTTTCGCCGATACCATATCGATTTGAAAATAGCAAAATAATCGCAAGGTTATCACGCAAAGCCATAGGGGCTCACCGAGCCAGCCGGTTGCCAAATTACAAGTTCTTGTAGTTTGGCATTTTTTTTGGCTTTTTCGGCAAATCGATGGACAATCGTATCGGGCGCAAGCATAAAACGTATTTGTACAAAATATCACAAGGAGGTGCCAAATGACGGTACGCAGCAAAACGATTTGGATAATCGCATTGGTGCTGGCAATAGCCGTTTGCGGAACGGTTTTCGCAGCAATATTGTTTTCGTTCAAGGTCGACGGCAACGTGGACGGCGACACGGGCAACGTTAATAATGCCGTATCGGTGGAAGTTACCGCCGTGCCGTTGGATTTTGCCAATCCCGGCGATAGCGTAGACGTGCCTATCACCGTTAGCAACGCAGGAAAAGCCAACGTGGTGTATTCGTTTGGCATCAACACCGCGCAAAACAATCAAACGCTTACCGCCGCGCAGCAAAATCGACTAAAAAGCGTAATTTTGGTGTATCAAAACGGCAAATTTATCGGCACGTTGGCGGAACTTACAGCCGACGGCGAAGGAAAACTGTTTGGCGGCTACATTATGTACGGCAACGGCAACAAGCGCACTCAAACGGAAAAATTCACCTTCGAGTTGCACATAGCTGCCGATTCCGACGCTATCGGCAAGCAGTTCGATTTACAAATAACAACCTACGTCAGCAATGCGGACTATTCCGAGTATATTTTCGTATCCGACGGCAACGAACTGGCAAAGGCGGCGGACGACGTTAACGGCGGCTTGTTGGACGCGAACAAAACGCAAACAATCGTCCTTTCTGCGGACATTTCGCTGGACAAAGCAATTGCCTTTTCCTCTCCCGTCAATATCGATTTGCACGGCAACGCGCTCACGCTAAACCAAAACATAACTTTGAGCGGCAGTGGCTTGTATCGTTTGTATTCTTCCAAAGCGGTAAAGGCTTCGGCTTCGGGAAGCGGCAAAATAGTGTTGGATTCGGCAAACGCCGCATTGAACGTGGAACAACTTAAAACCGAAAGCGGCACGGACGTAAGTTTGTCCTATTCCAACTTGGTTCAAGTGAACAATTTCGATGCCGACAAGGCGCTTCAACTGCTTGTGGACAGGCTTCAATCGTCAATCGGCGGCGGCATCGCGTCGCAAACTTCGGTTTCGGCTTTCGGCGCGTTGGATTTCTACAAAAACGAAGTTCAGGTGACAGTAGACGGCAGTTGCGTGTACTCCGGAGGCACACTTACGGCAAGCACCGTCACTGCAACGGAAGTCGGCAGGATAACGTTCTCTTCGGGTAGTTTTGCTCACCAAGCCGAGTTCCGCATCGTTGCAAGCGGCGACGGCACAGTGTTTGCCGACCTTTTGAACAACGAACTTAAACATATTCCCAATTCGCTCGTCGGCGACGCGGTAACTTACGACGTGTTTTTGCCCAAAGCGGTGCAAAGCAAAAACGTGCGTATAGAGTGGACGTCTTCCGCAACTGAAAGCATGTCAGACGAGGGCAAACTTGCCGAAGTGCTTACGGAAAACACTCCCGTTACGCTTTTTGCAAAAGTTTACGTAAACGACAGCGTTTTTACAACGTCTTTCTCGTTCAGGGTAACAAGTCAAACGCGTGAAACCAAATTCAAGTATTTGGTGGCGCAACTCAGTCCGCTTCGCCTAACCACTATATACGACGCGGAAAAGAACAACAAAGACAAAGCGTACTTCTACTTGCCGGTGGTTGGCGGAGATCACGACTATCGCCGCAATTTTACGATGTACGGAGACTCGGTAACTTGGGAGGCTTTCCGCGACATTGGCTTAACAAGCCTCACCTACGCAGTAAAAAGTGCCTATAACTTCGTGTCCTTGGACGGCGGAGCGCAAGCGGTGTACCTAAATTCCGCAACGTTCTTTACGTTTGCGCAAATGACGGTTACGGGCGATTTCGGCGACGGAGAAACCTACACCGAAAACGTTAACGTCTTGATAGAACTCGGGGATAACTCCGAGTTGTACGAACTGGCGTTCGGCTACGTTGAAAAAACCTTCAACGACGTGGACATTCTCCAAAACATTTTGGATACTCGCAGCAAATACGGCGTCAAGTACGAAAGCGGCAACTTTTTGCTTCCCAAGCAGTATCAGGGCATAGATATTTCCTACACGGCGGCTCATTCGGCAATAACGTCGATAGTTTTTGACGATGCGACTGATATGTACGTCGTTCACGTCAATCCGGAACAATTTTCTCTTGCGGAAAGTAACCTTGGCATAAACGTAAGCGTTGTAAAAAGCGGCGACGCAAGCGGCGGTCAAAACCGCATTTTGTACGTAACCGCCCCTGCGGTAATCCGCTCGGACAACAACGGTTTTGCCAACTACAGCGTGTTCAGCGCAACAAAGTATCAGGTTGTTTGCGCAATGGACTACACCGTATCGGACGGTTTGGACGGCAGGTTGGACAAATTGCCGGATGTAACCGTATCTGCGGAAGATCAATCTCTTGCCGTAAAAGAGCGTAGCGGCTTTTCGGTCAGCGGCAACTTGATAACAAACTCCACGCCGGACTACATTTTGATGTACGACACGGCAAACGTCAAAAAACTCACCTACAAGGTGGGCAGCGACGGCAATGCAAGCGACTCTCACAAAAAAGCATATAACCTTGCCCGCCTTTTGCAATGGGCAACGGGCAACGACGAGCAGCCTCTTCCGTTTGCGTTCGGAACGTACACAACCGAAATCAAATCGGACGATAACGAATATCTTAACGAAAAGGAAGCGGAAGTCGTAAAGGCATACTTAACAAACGAAGTCGGCTTCAACGCGCAGGAAGTTTCCGAACTTTGGGCAAGCGCAACCACAACGCCGCAAGGCAGGTTGATAGGCGATTATTCTCAAATTACGCAAGTCGTGGCAAACTACTGCGCAAGTGCAAGTGACAAAATGTTGTACTTCAAGTACACCGAAGTGCTGCAATGGGCGCTAAACGAAAAGGATTTCGACAACACGTCCGCAGGCGTCGGCAAGGGCTGCGCACCCAACATGAGTACGATTGGCGGAGTAAACGTCATAATGGGCGGCACGTCAACTTCGTTAAATTGGGACTCAAATCCTTCCACTTGGACGGTTGATACGGTAAGTTATTGGCAGGATAGCAAGTACAACAGTTCCACCGACTATTCGGAAGACTTTACGGAATACATTTCCGATGCCGAAGCGCAGGTAATAATGGCGTTTTGGTTTGCATTGAGCAGGATCAACAACTACCAATTAGGAAGAAACTTTGCAACGGCATTTTTGGCGGCTTGCGTTCAACCCACGTTCCTTCACGAGGACGGCGCAGGCAAACTGGTAAACGCGGTCTACAACAAATTGCGCCAAACCGAGGTCGATTTTACCGTATATTTGGCGGACGATGGTATTCCCGAAACGGGCGCTCCGCAAGTGTCCGTGCTGGACTATTCCACAACGGCTGTGGCGTACTTTTCCAACCTGACGGAAATAAAAGTCCACGGCGAAGTTAGCGGCAATGACGTCGTAACGTCGGCATTCGTAACAAGCGGCTCGGTGAACGGATTTTTTAACCGTATCACAAAATTGGATGCCGACCGCACAGGCGTCAAGTTCGACGCCGTGGGCATGCGCGCTTGTGCAAACGGCAACGCCACGTTGGATTTGACAAACGTTTCCCGCCTGTCGGCGGTAACGCAGTTGGATTTTTCCTATAACTCCGGTATAACCAGCATAGGCGATATTCTCAACGTGGATATCAAAAAACTCGACTACTTGGACGTGCATAAAGTCGGCGTAAGGGACAAATACCGCAACTACGTTTTGGATAACATTGCGGCAAACAACAAGTCGGCGAAGTTGTGGTGCAGCAATGAATACTTCCTCCGCGACGAGTATACCCCCGTTCAAACAACCACCTCGGACGAATTGCGTTTCCTTGCGGAATTGACAAAAGTCAACAGTCCGTATTTGGCTTTGGCAACAAAACTCAACTCCGGCAAAGGAAATAAAACCGTCCAATGGTACGTAAACAAAGGCAACCCCGCCTACTTGGTGGACGACGTCGGTGTTGACGACTTTTCCACCGTAACGTCCGTAGACCAAATGAACGCTTTGCTTTCCAACTTCTACGCTTGTACGGAGTCGGTTGCGGAATACGGATTGCAAGCAGGCAAAGTGTACCGCATTGCGTACAAACTTAACGGCACTACAGGTCATTCAGTCGAGTTTATCGAAGTCGGCACGTTCGACCAAGCGGTAACCGCCGTTCCCGATACCGTCGATTTTAGCGGCGTTGGCGGAACCAAACAAGTGTCCACCGTGGCGCAAGGCGATGCGGTTGGCAGTGAACCTGCCGTATCTGAAGACGGATTCACGATAGAAGGAATTAAAAACAATTGGAACGTAAAATCTGACGATGACATCAAAGATCTAGGCAAACAGTCCAATAGCTATATAGACTTCACTAACCCTAAAGGTTGGCTGTATACTGCGGCACTATACGAAGTTACGGCGGAACACAACTTTGTTACAACGTATCGTTGCTACGTGGGCAGCAATTTACAAACGGAAAAAACGTATTCTGTAAATTCGTCGGTAGTAAAAGCGTCGTATTCGCGTTTCGACAGGTTGGGATATTTCGAGTTTTCGGTAACCGAAACTCGTCGGTACAAGATGTACTTCTATCAACCGGAGGACACGGAAGCAAAATTGTACCAAGTGTATAGAGGAACAAGATCGACTACGAATGGAAATCCAAGCACCGTAAACTTTGCGAACCATGATTCTTTCTACTATGGAACTTCAACTAACACATTCACCTACCGCGAAAACGGTCATATGCCGTACACGGTAAGCAACTACTCGGTAACATTGGACGGACAACCTTTCAACTACACGGATTTGGACAGCTTAAAGTCTAAAATCGAAAACTACGCCGAAAACAACTATCAAAGCAACTCCGCTTTCGTATCGGAAGTGATTCAAGGCGGCGTGACAAAGACCGAATCGGAATTGTGGACGTACGCCGCAAATATCGGCACAAAAGCCGATTGCGAACAGGCAGTGCAAAAAATCAGTATTGCCGCAAACGATGAAATTTTGTACAAGGCGTTGTACAAGTATACAGGCGTAACCGGCAGAAAAGATTACTACGAGGGCGGCACGTTAGTAAGCGGTCGCACATTTACAAGTGGTCAAGGCTACAAACTGACTGCCTCTTCCGAGGCAGAAACGACAGTTTCCAAATATTCGCTTACAGACTACGACATTCACGACACGGCATCGACGAGAAACCTAAAAGACATTCTTGCCAAGGCAAACTTGCACAAGGACGACGCACTGTTCGGCAACTACTACGGCAACTACTATTGCTACAGCGGAGCAACGCGCATCGTCGACGGTGTAAAGTACGAACAATATTCGGTGTACAGATTGTTGTTTGACGACGAACTTAACACGTTCTACTTTGAGCACGACGCTTTGGCAAGCCAAAACAAACAAGAGTACAAGCCGATAACGTCTAAGGAGAACTTGTTCTCCGAGTTGGTAAACGCGCTTTCCGGGGCAAGCAGTGCGCTTAAAGAGGGTTCTATCATCTACTACACGGGCGACAAAGGTTCGTTCTACGCACACGGATTTTTCGAGTTGGTGTACAACCCGGACACCATGGTGTACTACTTCAAATCTATGGGCGGCTTGGGAAACATAGAGTTAACCGTCGATTATTACGGCAACGGCTCGTTCAGCGTGGACCGCATAGAGGGGCAAAACTTGTCTATTGGCGGAATTTCCAAATTTACCAACGTAAGATACGTGGGTAACACTGTGTACAGTTTCTATGGCGGCACAGGCGGTTCGGAAGACGTGGAAGTGGTCGCTCGCATAAAGGAACTTAACGCCGGCACGTATACGATCTACGAACGCCCGTTCTACGTAACCGTTTCGGCGTAATTCGGCAAAATTTTGCTTGCGTTTAGGTAGGCAAAACCAAACAAAACTAACAGGAGGTAAAACCGCATATGAAAGCAAACAAAATTTCGCTAAAAGTTGTTGCGATAGTGCTTATTGTAGTGCTGTCCGCAGGCTTTTGCGCTGTGGCATACGCGTTTTTCACCTCCGATTTTGTAAAAAATCTTTTGGGTAAAATCGACGACGGTCAAAAAACCGTTGTGAACGTCGGCTCGTACGACGAGTTGTTTGCCGCTTCGGTGGGCAACGGTGGCAAGGGGATTTTCAACGACGGCAACCCCGTTTCTCAAAAGTCCGACCGCACGGTTATTACGCTAACAAATGACGTAACGCTGCAAAACAACCTGACCGTCACTGCCGACGCGCATTTGAATCTAAACGGCAAAACGTTGTACCTAAACGGACACAATTTGGCATTCGTCCACGGGTATCACGGCACGGTGCGCGTGTATAACGGCACAATCGTCACGGACAACGAACCTGCCGAGGGCAAAACGGCAAGCAGCGGAAAAATCTACTTTATAACGCCCAACGCATCGGCGGCAACCGACGGCGTAACGTTTGTCAATCGTGCAAACACAGCACTTGACGTTGCCGATTGCTGCGTAGATTTGTCAAATTCCTATTCGGCAATCGCGTTTTGCGCTTTGCAGGTTGTAACCAACAAGTTGGCAAACGTAACCGACGGTTTTGTGCAAACTCCTTCGTATGACGACTTGTCCGCAAAAACCGACACGGCATTTTCGGCGGAAGAACTGTTGTACTCCAAAAACTGCTTTGCAGGCGGCGCTGCGGAAGAACATCCTTGCGTGTTTGCCTTCAAGGATTTGGATTTGCCAACTCACATTTACGCTATGGACGGCGTTACGGTAAGTTATTCTTCGTCGGATGGTTCGGTTTTGACCGACGGCGGAAAAATCTCTCCCGTTGCTAGCCAAATTAAAACGGCAAACCTCACCGTAACCGTGCAAAAAAACGGCGTAACCATAGGTCAAACGACCTTGTGCGTACACGTTGCAAGCGATCAATCCGCCGATCAAATTTTGCTGTACGGCAAAACGGCGGCATACGGAGCAATGGCAAAGTTCTTCAGTCAAACCGAAAACAAGTACGTGTTCGCTCGTTCGTTGCAATTGCCCACACGCATTGCCGCAGGCAGTACGTTTGTAACTCTTTCCTATGCCGCGTACGAAAACGAAACGTTGACCAATGAAGTTGCAAACGTGGTGTCGTCCGTTTCGGACAGCGTTTGCCTAATCGAGCCGACGTCTGCCGTGCAATATCTTGCCGTAAAGGTAAACGGCACGGAAACGCTAAAATTTAACGTTTTGGCAAGCGATGCGGGACTTATCCGCACACAAGCCTCCTACGCGCAGGACTTTATCATTCAAAACTACGGCGGAAGTATCGTTTTGGGGCGTACCAACAGCGAAAACGAACCGATTCCCACCTTCCAATTCCAAAAACTGTACACGCCTGCCACAGGCAACGCACACACCTCTATAACCAAAATAGAGTACTCCATAATCAACGACACAAACTCCTTGTACGAGCTTAAAGGCTGTGCTTCTCCGCTGGACAGGAACGCTGTGGACGGCGAACTGCACGTGGCGGAAAGCAAAAATCCGCTGAACTTCGTTCAAACCGTACAACTTAACTGCAAATTCTACTTCGACGGCACCGTCGAAACGGTGGAAATTCAAATCCCCGTGCGTTGCGACGGCGAACAAAGCGGCAACGTGAACAAGTTTTTGCCTTATTATAACGAGTACGACCGCATGTTCTTCACCACAACGTCCTGTTACACCACAAAAACGTTCGAAATGCCATTTGCTTCGGGCGACGGCTCGTCGGACTTCGTTGTTTGTTACGATATGATTTCCGTTTCTCAAAACGACACGGGCGAAACCGTTTACACTTGGAACGCACTTAAGGGTATATCGGTAAGTTTGTATTACAACGGCACAGCACATCCGCTTACGCCCACAACCGGCGAATATCATACCTACGCAAACTACGTAAACGCGCTTAACGCTCATTTGGATACGGTCGGTTCCACAAAACTTGCCGCAATCAAAAAGATTTTGGCATACGGCGACAGCAAGTGGGTGTTTACCGTAAAAACAAGCGGTGCGGACGCTCTTATCGCGCAAAACCAAGAGTTTGAATTTGTCTACAACTATCGCAACGTTGCAAACAACAACTTCCAACGCTACGACAACCAAGACGAACTGCCCATAGGCACTTCGTTCACTTTGCCGGGCATTTTGATTTTCGGCGGCACATACCAAAATTCCGTTTCCGACGAAAATATGTACAAATGGATGTACTATACGTTCAGTAACGAAACTGCCACTGCCGCATATTCGCCCCAATCGGTGGTGCTTACCGATTGGCTCAAACAAAACAAAAACGTGGACGTCACAATGGGCAACGGACTGACGTATTTGGCAAAAGCAACCGATTTGAACGGCTTGCAGTACGTAACCGGCGCAACTTACGTGAACCTTAGCGGCATGAATCTTGCCTCTTCCTACGCAACCAACATCGGCTACGTTTGCAGTATGTCTTCGGTGGAAACGCTGATACTGACCAATTGCAACCTTGGAGGCGGCAGTTCGTCAACATCTCCGGAAGACGCCGTTTTGGCAAATTTGTCTAAAATCAAAAACCTTACGGAGCTTAACCTAGGCAACGAAAGCGGTGTAACGACAAACCGCAACAAAATCTACTCCTTCAAATTCCTGACCGATATTCCGTCGCTTAACAAGGCATACGTCTACAACAACTTGGATTCTTCCACGGTCGACGGCGTGTTCTACGGCTCGCTCGGATTGGTCAACATGGAATATTTCAGCGAATTGACCTCGGCAGGCGTAACCGTGTACGACCGCAAAGGTGACGGCGCGGCGTTGGTGTTCTCTCAAACGTCGGATATCAACGACTTCAAAACCTTGCAGGCAATCGAGTATCAAAAGAAACTTGTGGAAGGTCAAAGCATAACCGTGGCTTACGAGCAATTTGTGGGGATAACTCAATCCGACTTGGGGCTTAACACCTCCTACACGGTCGGCACGGGAACGTACTCCGCAACGGGAACGATAACGTTTGGCTACGACGGCGACGAAAATACGTCAACGTCCTTCTACGCAAGATACAATCTCACGTTGCGTTCGGGTAGCACGTACTACAACGTAGTTATCAAAGTCGTGTTCGACGTGGTAAGAGTGGCGGCGGAGGTGACGGCATGAACTTTCTAAAAAAACTGTTTGCCGACAAAAAAGCCGTCCGCTCGGCAATATCCGGACTTTTGTTGCTTGTTTCCATAACCGTTATGCTTGTTGCGGTGCTACCAAAAACCAAGGCTTGGTTTGCCAAAAACAACCAGACGACGGCAAACGGCATAACGCTTACCGCAAAAAATCAATACATGCGCTTTGACGACGCATTCATGTCAAAAGCAATTATGAACGGCGTCACCGTTGCGGAAGGCAACTACAAACGCCACACCGACGGCAAGTACTATCAAGTAGGCAAAGACGGTCAATTTGTGGAAGTCGACGGCAAAAAAAGTCCGCTTTTCTACGATTCTCTGTATCCCGGCGAGGACATCGAACTGACCTTCCGCATAACCTGTTCGGAAGATCAAATCGGCAAAAAATTCAAAATCTATTTGCGCGGATTGGACACCAGTGACACGTTTTTAACGCGTCCAACGGACAGCACGCCTTCGCAAAAGTACAGCGTATTGGGCGTCTACAAGGTGTACTCGGCGGTCGGCAACAATGCTGAAAAGGAAATCGGCTACATTGTGGACTACGCTCAAGGCTACAAGGACGCTCCGCAAACGTTCGATTTGGCAAGCGGAACTTGGAACAAAGCGGAAATGGACGAAAACGGCTTCGTCACGGTGAAAATACGCTTCCGCATAGATTTGACCAACTATACCGAATTAAGCGGAACGTACTCCAACTTGCTTAGCGAAAAATCGGCGCACATCAACGATTTTGTCGTTGCACCTGCCGATTAACAAAAAACAATTATCGGCGGAAAAATTATCCGCTTTGGCAAACTAGGGTAAACATGAAAAACAAAACCAAAATCTTGCTATCTGCAATAAACTTTGCTTTGGCGTTGCTATTTTGCGCAACGTCGGTTTTTGCTTGGTTTGCCATTTCGGATAACGCCTCGGACGCCGAATTTAAGTTTGCCCGCATAAACTCGGAAGTGTATTTCTACACGGCAAACGACTTCGATTGGAACGGCTCTCCGGATTTGCTTGACGACGGTGCTTCTCCTTCGTATCCCGAAGCGGAAAAACACGACGGGTACTACAAGGAAACGCGCAGTTTCAACTACCTCGACAAGCGTGAGGCGCATGCCGAAGGTGTGGGTGTAGTTGCCGAAAGTGTAAAAATTCAAAATTATCTTACGGAAGTCGTCCCAACTCAGGTCTACACGATAAAACTTTCCGTCGTCAACAAGGGCGACTCCACCAACCGACTTTCGGTGCGCTTCAACGAGCAAAACGCATTGGACGCAGTCAAAAGCAACTTGTACGCAACGCTTGCGGTGCGCGCCTGCATAGTAAAAAATGCCGATTGCGACGTGACCAAAACACCTACGGTAGAAGTGGGCAATTGGAAGTATTTTTGCGATACGGCAACCACAGGCGGAGGTTTTGGCGAACTGAGTCCGTTCGATCCGATAGATTTGTTCGGTTTGGACGAACTTATGAAGGACGAAAACAAAAACAAAGCGGTAAACGTTGTGGACATATGGTTGCAATTCAAAATGGTTCCGTACTTACAACTGTCGCAAATGGCGGCGTTTGCAAATCTAGGCATAACGCAAGAACAATATCAGGCATTGCAATCGCAAACGTTTTCACTGGACTTTTCCGTCGTGTTCCAAGTTGATAGCGAAAGCCTTACAAAGTAAGCAAGATTGTCGTTGGCTAAACCGGCAATCGAATCGCAAATTGTTTTGCTAAACAAGTTTTGAGCGGAAAACGAACAGGTATTCCGTTTCTCATCACCAATTACCCCAAAGGCGGTTTTTCAGCCCTTTTCCACGAGCGCTCGCTTGCGGTGTCGTAAAGTTTGCTTGAAAGCGTTCCTGCACAACGCTTGCAAATCGATTATTTTATATCATTCACCCCGAAAAGATTTCAGCTTTTCGGGGCTTTTGTTTTATGTTCGGTCGCGTGGTAAAAACTCGAAAAACTCGGCAACTTGTAGTAGGCGACTTTAATCAAAATTAGGAGGTGTGAATATTTCGCTCAAAAGTCGTCAACAATGCTAGCGGAGGTCAACATGAAAAAACTATCCGCCGTTGTAATTTTTGCTTGTGCGGCAGTGCTTTTGTGCGGGGCGATTGTTTGCTTGCCGCGCAATTTGTCGGATACGCACTGTTTGCAATCGGCAACCTACACCGTGTTTTGCCGTCAAACGGAGTGTGACAATGCAATTTCCGTCGGCTACGGCTACGTTGTGGAGGTCGGCTCGAAAACGGAACTGCAAAACGCACTTAATAAGTGCAGCCAAATCGACGGCGTGTCGGCTTGCGTAAATATGGACGAACGGCAGCTTTCCGCGTTGCTTTCTCGCTTGCGCTTTAAGCAATACGGCAGTCAGGTATGCGGCGGCAGCAAGATTATTTGCGGATACAGCCCGCTTTTGATCGGCGGAGTGGTCGCTGACGGAAACCTTGTCAACTTGCAAATTTCCGTCAGGGGAAGAACGGTGCTACTGGGCAGTCCGCTGATAATGGAAGCCTTCTAGCACAAAATTAACAACGAGGAACGTATATTGCCTGAACAAACGGGCAACAATTTCACAAACAAACGCTCGGCAAAACCGAGCAAAACAAGTATCAACACGGAGGGACCA
>CAKRAM010000106.1 GCA_934294965.1 uncultured Clostridia bacterium | reverse complement strand
ATGCGGTTTCCGGGGTTTTTGCCCGTGTTTCTAAATTGTACGGACACATTGGTTGCGGGGGCGGGATTTGAACCACACGACCTTCGGGTTATGAGCCCGATGAGCTACCAGGCTGCTCTACCCCGCGATATTAGGCATCGGTTTTGATGCTCATATATGATACACCAACCTGTCGCCTTTGTCAACACATTTTATGCAATTTGGTCAATATTTATACCTCGCACGCATGATTTTGCGCCAACTAGACGCGTTAGGACGGGACACAACGGTGCAAATACAAAAATTTTGGGCAAAATGAATTTTTTCGTTGACAATGCGAACAAAAACATATATAATGAGTTAGCTTTTGGATAAATCGCTGATGTGGCACAGCAGGTAGCGCACCGCCTTGGTAAGGCGGAGGTCACGGGTCCGAATCCCGTCATCAGCTCCATAAACGGTGTTTTGCAATGCAAAATGCCGTTTTTTTTGCATTTTTGAACATTTTTTGTTGCAATCCGTTGCCTGACTTTCACGATTAAGATAAAAAATCGCCTTTACGAGCGTTTCGTCAAGACGATTATTTTTTTTGTTTAAGCGTTCCGTTTTCTATCACTACTTACCCCAAAGGCGACTTTTGAGTCCTTTTCTCTGCAATGCCTTTTTACAGGAAATCAGTCATCACTTGTCGGGACGATTGTTGTAAGCAAACGACATTTACATTAGACGTGCTATTGAGCGTTTAACTCGGCAAATCCTTTGCCGCAAAAAGTCGGTGATAAGCGGCGGAACCTCCGACGAAAACCATTATTCCTGTTCTGCACCGATTTTTTCGTAGTCAGTGCCTTTTGTTTCCTTAACTTTCAGCATCAGCAGCACCACGGCAACGCCCACGCAGGGGGCGGAAAAAATTAAACATACCAACCAAATGGGGGCAAACAATATGCCGACGTTGACAAAAACAAAGCCGACAGCCATGCCCACGTACACCAGCAAGCCCACCGCGCCGACGATGGACGCGCGGATTTCCGTAGGAACCATTTCGGTAGAGATGATTTCCATATAGTCACGCCCGATCCAATAACCGCCGATATACAATCCGTAGGCAATCCCCACCAAATACGGATTCCAACCGCTGTTTATTGCAATGATAAACACCACAAACGCCGCCAAACACAGCGAGCCGAAAATTGCAACAGTGGTTTTGCGCCCGATTTTGTCGGCAAAAAATCCGCTGATAAACACCGATACGCCGTAAATTACCGGATAGAGAAACATTGCTTTGGTGATATTTTCGGTACTCATTCCACCTTCGGTCATCATCGGCTCGTACATTGTCATTGCTATTATCGCCGCATCGAATATCGTTTTTATGATAACCAACGTGCGCAAATCTTTGTGTTGAAAAATGTACTTTATCGCGTTGATAACGCCGCCCTTTTCGGAGTGCGCTTTCTTTTGTTTTTTGTGTTCCGCTTCTTCGGCGAGACGTTCTTCCAGCGGTCTTGCCAAAAGTGCCGAGCGTTCGTCGATGAACACATCCGTTTCCTTGGCAAAAACCAACACTGCAAGCGAAATTATAAATCCGCAAATTGCCGGGACCAAATACACGTTACGCCACAAAGTTTCGTCGTTGTGCATCATGGTAGCGCGCAAAAGGGGGATAAAAAACGCACCCATTGCACCGATACCTTTAAGTGCGGAGTACACTCTGGCGCGCTTTTGTGAGGGAGCTTCCTCCAAAACGTAGATTATTTGCACGTCGTGGCTCAAAAAGAAGTTAATCGTAAACGTGCCGATTAGAAACATCACGTAGGATGTGCAGGTATAAATAAGCATAAGCCCCGTTGCCATACCCAGCGTGGATATCACAAACAACGGCTTACGTCCCCACTTATCCGCCAGAGCCTTGTAAAACGGGGTGAGCATTGCGATGACGTAGCCCAGCAAACCGATTGTGTTGTTGAGCGCAAGCCCTTCTTCATAGGTGTAACTTTTGCCAAACAACTGCCCGTTTACAAAAAATTCGTTAATGAAGCAACTTGTTACGTTGGCGTTTACGCTTGTGGTAAAGTTGTCCAACAGGTCAACCAAAACGATGATTACCAACAAAACCGCAAAATACCCTTTGTATTTGCCCTTTTCCTTTTGCCTGTTTAGACTAAAAAGTTGTTTTTGTTCACGCCGACGGCGTTTTTCCAGTTTAGATTCGTTCACGCCAACCTCCATACCCTTCTAAATGCGGCAATTATCCGCACCATACCCTAACATATTACATTATCGCGGAGCAAAATTCAATACTTACGAACAAAAAACCGCAGGTTTTGAGCAAAACGACAAAAAAATAACCGCTGCCGGGCGTTTGCCCGACAACGGTGTTAGTTATTTTGCTTTTACGCGTTCCCCAAATATGCTTCCGGGGCGTCTTTGTACAACTTTAGCGTAGTGAAAATCGTAATCGTGACGTTCTCCCCGCTTTTCAGTTTATTCAGCGTTTCCTCCGAAAGGTTTATGCCGTAGCAATACAGCGAAATTAGATAGTTGTCCTTTGTGTAGTACAGGGTAAACGTGTAGTTTCCGTAAGTGGCATTATAGGACAAAGTCTCTCCCGCCAAAAACGTACCCGTCACGTAAACGTCTTTGTATTCCGCGCCTGTCTTTGCCAACGCCACTGCGTCTTTAACCGTGTACGGGTTGCTTTCCGTGCCGTCGTTTTCGACCTGCGGAAAGTCCGGCTTGCTCAGTTGCGATTCGTCCAAATTTACCGTCGAGGAAAGCAGCGAGGAATCGGTAAAACTCGACTCTTTGTTGTAGTTTGCTGCGGCTATCGAGCCTTGTTTGAGCAAAAAGTCCTTTACAATAAGACGATAATTGTAGTTTTCCACTCCTTCTTTTTGCAATGGCTCACCGAAAGTACCCTCGCCACGGGTTGCCGACGGAAAATAGTCGTAATCGCGCTCCGTGTTTTGGTGAAGCAAAATATAGTCGATAATCGCCACCGTGTAGTATTTATCGCGTTCTATCGGCTGTTCGGTATTGCGCCAAAAACTGACGTAGCTAACCTCGTTCAAAATGTCCGCGCCGGAAACGCGCGCCACATAGACGGGGTTGTCGAACGGAAGCGATTCGTACAAATCGCTGTACGTGACGATTCCGCCTTTAAGTTCCGCCCTGCCCTGATTGCACATTGTCAAATCCACTTTTGTGCCGATTTGATTGCAATAGGCGGCAATCGCGTGGCAAGCCAACCTGCCTACTCCGTAGTTATAGTTCAAAGTTCCGTCCAAACGAGCAAGTTGTTGCTCGGCTTCGATTTTTATTTTGTCGTTCGCGTTGTCGATGAGCGATTGTACCGCCTTGTTGACTCCCCACGAGCTACTGTAACTTTCGTTGGAATAGGTTTTCAACGAAACTTTACCGTCCTCAACTTGAAGTTTTACGTGAGAAACGAATCTTCCGTTGCTGCCGCCTTGAATGAACACAACTCCGTTTTTGACCGTAGTTTCTTCTTGATGGGAGTGTGCGCAAAACACCGCGTCGGCATATTGAGTTACGTCAAAGGACGATTTGTACAAAAAGTCGTCTTGATCGGCATGAGCGGAAACGACTACCACGTTGCACTGCTGCTTTTCCCGCAATTCTCTTGCCAAATCGGGAATAACTTCGGCAGGATCTTTGAAACCGATATTTTGCACCATACGTGAAGAAATTGACGTTATTTGTTTTTTGCCTATCACGCCGATAATGCCAACGCGCAAGCCGTTATCCAACTGACGAACGACGTATTTTTGCGCAACGTCGTCGGCAAAATCTCCCCAAGTTTTTTTGGCAGCGTTCCACTTGTAGATGTTTGCGCCCAAAAACGGCGTTTCGGAGTTGTTTTTGAGTTCGATAAGTTTGTCCAATCCCCAGTCAAATTCGTGATTACCTATCGTGAGGCTGGCAAAGCCCACTTCATCCATACAGGCGGCAAGCAATTTTCCACTGTTGGAGTTGGACTGCATGGAGCCTTGGAACATATCACCGCTGTTGATTAAAAGTGTGTTGCCGTCGTTGCGATTTGAAAGATATTCGGCAAATTGAGAAAATTTGTCAACTTCGCCGTGGAAATCGTTTATCGCATAAAAATCAACTTTGCCGTTGCTGCCTTCCGAAGAAGAATGCCCTTTGCATTTGTCGGTGTGATTTTTGCAAAATGCATCCAAGCACAAGCCGCAAGTCGGACAAATATTTGTGCATTGCGAGGTGTGTCCGCCGCATTTTTCCGAATGTTGCAAGCAATCGGGATTTTTGCACTTGCCGCAAACGGAGCAAAGGTCCGTGCAATCGGTTTGACTTTGATGCCCTTGACACTTTTTGTCGTGCTGCAAACAGGTCAAATCCTTGCATGCGCCGCATACTTCGCACAAATCCGTGCAAGTTTCGCCGTCGCCGACGTGTCCGCCGCATTTTTGCACATGCTTGAAACACGTCGCCCTGCGGCAACCGAGGCATATGGGGCAAATATCTGTACAATTCGTCAAGGAATCGCACGCCACTGCCGTCAAGCAAACGAGTGCCAAAATTGCGGCAAGCAATATTGCGTTCAGTCTTTTTTTGTTAGACATGTTATTTTTCTCCCGAGGGCGTTTTTTGTCTTTCGACTGCCGAGATCGTTTTGTTTATTATAACACGCTTTGCGCTTATTTGTAAACCGTTGCAAAATGCCGAAAAACCGCATAGTTACGCCTAATAACGCCTTGCTTTGCAAAGTCCTTGGCTCTTTTTGTGCCAAAACACGCCAAAATTGCCGCTGCGGGCGGAAAATCGTCCCGTTTTCCGCTCTCTTTTTCCGTGCGGAATACACTCGGATTTTTCATCTAGCCGTTATTGCCGAGAAGTGCAATCAAAAGCGAAATATTTGTCGCGATTTTCCGCACATATTTTTTTTGTGGTACTTGAAAAAAATAATTTTATATAGTATAATATACAAAATTGCGTATTTTGCCGAGTAAATCGTTATATACATACTCTACTCATAAGCAATTACAGTAGTTGCGAACATTTTTTGTTGTCGCTCGCACAATTTTCTTATTGCGCAAAATTGCGAATTGTGATACTATTTTTCGTATACGATTCGGAATCGGCGCGCATTTTGAGAAATTTGTTTGACATTGCGTCGTTTGCGACTCATTCGGAGGTCTGCAGCCCTATGACTGATATTCAAAAAGCACCTTTGCTTAAAAGATTTTCGGCATTTTTGCTGGATTTTATCTTGTTGGTGATTTTTGCTACCGGCGTGGCGGCTTTGATGTCCGTTATTATCGATTTTGGAAAATACAACGACAAGCTTGACGAAACAAAGCGAGAATGCATTGAAGCGGGAATAGATATGGACCATTTGGATATGAAATCCTACAAGTCCCTAACCGACGAACAAAAGGCTACGTACGCAAAGTACGAAGGCGCGTTGGAAAACTGGTTCAATCTTATTCTGCTTATCGTTTCGTTGAGCTTTTTTTTCGCCTACTTCGTTATGGAGTTTTTGTTGCCGCTGCTGGTTTTCAAAAACGGACGAACTGTGGGGAAAAAAGTTTTCGGTATAGGTGTGATGCACACCACCGGCGTAAAGATTTCCACCTTCGGATTGTTTGCCCGCACCATTTTGGGCAAATATACCATCGAAACGATGGTTCCTATAATAATTTTGATGGTTACGTTTTTTATGAGCGTCGGCCCTGTTCCGTTTTTGGTGCTGATTGCGCTTACGGTTTTTCAAATAATTTTGTTTTTTGCGTCAAAAACGTTTTCGTTTATTCACGACGCGATTTCCACCACGGTTGCGGTGGACATGGCAACCCAATTGATATTCGATTCCTACGACGAAAAATTGGACTACATCGAGCAACAACATCGCCTGCAGGTCGAAGCCGAAGCAAATCCGTCGGTACTGCTTAGCCAAAAGCGCAACGCCGAACAGCAAAACTCCGAAGAGGGAGAAATCGGCGCGGATTTGCTGCAACGGAAGAACACGAAAAAATAGTTTTTACAAATAACAATTACCTTTTCGGAGGACAATATGAACAAGAATCTTATCAAAAATATCACATTTGCCTTGGGCGGATTGATTATCGCAACGGCGGTGCTTATTTTTGCACTCGTGGGCGATTTGGTTTTGAAAATCGGCTCGTTGTATTTGATCATTTTGATCATAACCGGTCTTGGCAGCAGCATCTTTTTTATGTTTTCGTCCAAATTCCGCGACGAACCCAAAAAAATGTTGACGTTTAAGCTGATTGCCCTCGGTTTGGCAATTTTGTTTCTCGTTGCGTTTTTCTTTTTGTTTTACCTCACAACGCTTGCCAACGCTTCCGACGTTTACGACGACCAATCGTCCGTCAATAAAGCGTTGAACTTTTTTGCGATCGAATACGTAAGCAGCACATACAGATCGTCCAATATTGCAATATTTAGCATCTTTTTGGCAATTTCGGCACTCGGAATGATTGCCCAAGTCGTCAACGTGGTGCTTTGCGCCCTCTGGAAAGAGGAATAATCCCGAAGTCGAAAGCAAAAGGTCGCATTCGGCTTTTCTGCTAGTTAAAATAAATCAATAGAATATAGCAAAAGGAAGGAAAAAACTATGAAAGTCATTCTTCAGGACCTGACAAAAATCTTCCCTAACAGGAAGAAAGGCGGACCGGAAGTCGTCGCGGTCAACTCGTTCAGTTACGAAATACCCGACGGCAAACTTGTCGGTTTGCTCGGACCGTCCGGCTGCGGAAAAAGCACCACGCTTTACATGATAAGCGGACTGCAAAAACCCACGCGCGGAAAAATCTTTTTCGGCGACGACGACGTTACCGAACTTTCGCCGGAAAACAGAGGCATCGGTTTGGTTTTCCAAAACTACGCGCTTTACCCGCATATGACGGTTAAGCAAAACATCATATTCCCCTTGGAAAACCTTAAAGGCGACCAAAAGTTGACCAAGATGCAAATGTTGCAACGCGCGTACGACGCGGCAAAACTCGTTCAAATCGACGAGTTGCTGGACCGCAAACCCAGCGAACTTTCCGGCGGACAACAACAACGTGTGGCAATCGCTCGTGCATTGGTAAAAATGCCTCGCGTTTTGCTTTTGGACGAACCGCTCAGCAACCTGGACGCTCGTTTGCGCTTGCAAACCCGTGAAGAAATTAAGCGTATTCAGCGCGAAACCGGCATCACAACCGTGTTCGTTACCCACGACCAAGAAGAAGCAATGTCCATTTCCGACCAAATCGTGGTTATGAAATCCGGCGTCGTGCAACAAATCGGCGAGCCGCAACAAGTTTACGACGATCCTGTTAACCTGTTCGTTGCAAAGTTCCTTGGAACTCCTCCCATCAACGTATTCGAAGGAACATACGTGGACGGCAAGTTGAAAATCGGCGACGACGTGATTTTTGAAAACGTAACCCTTTGCGCAGATTTAGTTGAACCTTCCGAAGCAAACCAGGACGATTTGCCCGGTCAAAAAGTTTACGTCGGCATTCGTCCCGAAGGATTTATCTACGACGAAAACGGTCCGTTCCACTGCAACTTGCAAAACGTGGAAGTTATGGGACGCGACGTTAGCATCATCACAACAAACGAACATTGCGAAAAACCCACCATTCGCACTATCGTAGACGCAGATACGAAAATCGACCAATCCAAACCGGTTGTTTCCTTCTCGCTTAAACCTCACAAAGTGTTTATCTTCGACAAGGAAACGGAAATGCGCGTTCCTTTTGAGGTGAAGTGATGGTAGATAGTAAAAAACAATGGAAGGCCTGGTTATACCTGTCTCCGGCATTGTTGCTGCTGCTGGTTTTTACCGTTTGGCCCATTATAAACACGGTGAGATTGTCGTTTTTGGAAGGGTACAGCAGTTTGGCTGCCGCCGGAAACGCAAAATTCACCGTCGGCTTCAAAAACTTTGTGGACGTAGTAAAGGACAGCGACTTTTTGCGCAACCTCAGCAACACGTTCATACTGTGTATCGCAACCGTTCCCATCTCCACGATTTTGGCATTGCTTATAGCCGTGTGCCTTAACGCGATAAAGCCCCTGCAAAAACTGTTGCAAACAATCTTCTTTTTGCCTTACGTTACCAACAGCATTGCAATCGGTATGGTTTTCGCGGCAATGTTCAACATCGTTGGTTTGCAAGGTGACGGAGTTACAATCACAAAAACCGCCGGTATCATAAACAACGTTATTATGGCGTTCGGCGGAAGCCCCGTGAACTGGATCAACCCCGGTTCGGAAAAATGGGCAAACATGGTTGTTTTGATAGTCTACATTGTATGGAACGCCCTTCCGTTCAAAATCCTCATTTTGTTGGGCGGCCTGCAAAACATCAACAAACAATACTACGAAGCGGCAAAGGTCGACGGAACAAGCCGCGCAAGAATCTTTTGGCGTATCACGGTTCCCCTTCTTTCCCCCATGCTGGCATACGTTTTGATTACCGGCTTCATCGGCGGATTTAAGGAATACAGCAGCGTTATCGGTATTTTCGGACAAATGGGCCCGCCGGACGATATTCACCGTCTGAACACGATGGTAGGATATATCTACCAACAATTGGACGGCAGCCAAGCGTACGGAAGAGCCAGCGCGGGCGCGCTGATACTGTTTGCCATCATAATGTTGGTAACCGTGCTTAATCTGTACGTAAGCAAAAAGAAAGTTCACTATTAGAGGTGCCGAAATGACGATACTAGCAAATATGAATTTATCGGTATACAAATGGATATTCGGCATATGCGGCGCGGTAATGCTGGGCTTGATGGTCTACCTTATCGTAAAACTTTGCCGTCAACTCTATTTTGATAAAAAATCGGTCTATATGCAAAACGCGCTTGCCACGGGCGAAACCGAACAAGGCGCGCAGGCAAGTTGGGCGCTGGAAGTGGTCAAAAAACGCCAACGCGTCGTAAAAGTGCTGATACAAATTTTGCTTTACGCCTTTTTGGGCATAATGGCAATAATCGTACTGTTCCCCTTCTACTGGATGTTGCTCTCGTCGGTAAAATCCAGAACGGAATACGAATTTGACGTTCCCACGTTTTGGCCCACGCAAGGTTTCCACTTTGAAAACTACGTAAACGCCTTCCGTCAGTTGGAATTGGGCACGTTGTTTGCAAATACGTTGTACGTAGGACTTGTTTCCACCGTACTTTCGTTGGTGATAACCGTACTTTCCGCATTTGCGTTTGCTCGGTTGGAGTTTAAGGGCAAAAACATCCTGTTCGGCGCATTGCTGGCAACGATGATGATTCCCGGAGAATTGTTCACCATCACCAACTACCAAACGATACACTCATTCGGTTGGCAAAACACCTTTACGGTTCTAATCGTTCCGTTTTTGGTCAGCGTGTTCTACATTTATCTGCTCAGACAAAACTTTATGCAAATCCCGGACGAATTGTACTACGCGGCAAAAGTGGACGGCACAAGCGACCTTAAATACCTGTGGCGCGTGATGATTCCTTTGGCAATGCCCACGCTTATCTCCATAACCATTTTGAAGATGATGGGTTCTTGGAACAGTTACGTTTGGCCGATGTTGGTTGCAAAAGACGACGCTCACGCTTTGATAACTTACGGACTTCGCAGTCAGTTCTCGGACGTAATCGACCCGGACTACCCCATGCAAATGGCAGCGGTAACGCTGGTTTCGCTTCCGTTGTTCCTCGTGTTTGTGTTCCTTCGCAAATACATAATGAAAGGCGTAAGCCGCAGCGGAATAAAAGGCTAAAACAAAATCGAGAGGTTGCCGACGGCTTTGTCGGCAAACTCCAAACTGCCCAAACATAATGTTGCCGCAAAACAACAAGGCAACAAACAATGCTACAATTTGAACAAACAATCGCAAAATTTGCCGCAAGGCAAACAAAAACCGAAGTTCTTTCTACAACAACGGCTCACACAAGCTGCGACACTCGGTCGCATAAACACGGCGGAAGCGTTGTAATCCGCCAAACCGCATCCCAATGGCAAATATTATTGCAATTGCGCTTTGCATTGCACATCTTAGCCCAAACGAAAAAACAATTTGACGTTTGCAAAAGCAAACTTCACAACAAAATATGGAGGACAAAGAATGAAAAAACTATTGGCAGTTATTTTGCTTGTCGCTTTGTGCGCAAGTCTTTGCGTAGCGTTTACGGCTTGCCGCGAAGAGGAAGGCATTGTATTCTACCACACGATGGGACAACCCCTTCGTAAAGTGTTGGATAAGTACATAGCAAAATTCAACGAGATTTATCCTAACATCAAAATCTCCCACAAACAAGTAGGCGGCTACGACGACGTTAAAAAGCAAATCAACCGCGACTTGGACGTAGGAAAAGAACCCTACATCGCGTACTGCTATCCCGACCACGTTGCAGGATACAACCTTGCAGGCGCAACCGTAGAACTTGACACCTATATGTACAGCAAGGACGTTATCCCCGCAGGAAAGTTCGGCAACACGTCCGAAATGGCAGTGGGCATGACCGAAGCGGAAATCAACGACCTGAAAGCAGGCGGCTTCTTTGATGAAGGTTTGCAATTTGGACAAAACGCCGAAGGCAAAACCCCGATGTACACGTTGCCCTTCTCCAAATCCACCGAAGTTTTGTACTACAACAAAACGTTCTTCACCGCAAAAAACATCCCCGTTCCCACTCACTGGTGGTGCACGGAAAGTTGCCCCGCAGATTGCAACAGTAGCATGGAAAAAGTTTGTGAAAAAATCCGTTCGCTCGACAGCAAATGCACACCGCTGGGATACGACAGTGAAGCTAACTGGTTTATCACCATGTGCGAACAATATTCTACCGTTTTGGAGGGCAATCCGCACCTCTACACTACTGCCGACGGCGATCACTACGTTTTCGACAACCAATACACCAAAGAGTTTGTTAAGAGATTCAACTCTTGGCGTTCCAAAAACTACGTAACCACTCAAAAGATTTACGGTAAGTACACCAGCAACCTGTTCAAAGAACAAAGCAGTTATATGTCCATCGGTTCTTCCGCAGGCGCAAACAACCAAGTTCCCGCAAAGACCAACGGCAAATACCTGTTTGACGTAGGCATTGCAACCATTCCTCAAATGAGCACCGAAAAAGAAAACCACAGAGTAATTTCCCAAGGTCCCAGCCTTGTTATGTTCCAAAAGGCAAACAAGGACGAGGAAATGCAAGCATGGCTGTTCGTTAAGTACCTCATCACCAACACTCAATTCCAGGCAGAATTCTCCCGCACTTCCGGATACGTTCCCGTTTTGGGTTCGGTTATGCAAGACGAAGTCTACAAAGACTTCCTCGATAGCGCCGACGGCGGAGACTTTATCGCCGCTTTGACCGCAAAAGTTTGCGTTGAACAATCTTACGCATACTACACCAGCCCGGCATTCGTAGGATCTTCCTCCGCTCGTGACGAAGTGAACGCACTTTTGGTAAAATGCTTGGGACTGAAAGGCACTGACCTTGACGATCAAATAGACAAAGCCTTCAAAGAAGCAATCGAAAACTGCAAAAAGAACAGTTTGTAACAAATTTGAACCGTCGCAGCCTCCTAAACGGGGGCGGCGACAACACAATATATCACTATTCGGAGCAACTCTATGAAAAAACTAATTTCTCTTGCGTTGACGCTACTGTTGGTATTTGCTTGCGTAATAACGCTGGTTGCCTGCCAAGGCGAACTTGTGGACTATGCAAGTCAACTTACCTTGGATATGGGTTCCGAAACGGCTAAAATGTACGCAACGGTAAAAACTTACGTGGACGGCGACACCACTCACTTTAACGTGAGCGAAGAAAACGTAATAAAAGGCGAACTTACCGATTTGCTCAAACGCACGGCGATACTAAAAGCAAGATACCTTGCAATCAACACTCCGGAATCTACCGGACAAATTGAACCTTTCGGCAAAACGGCGTCCAACTTTACCAAGGAAAAACTTAAGTCGGCAACGTCCATCGTTCTTGAGTCGGACACAAGCACTTGGAACGTGGATAGCACCGGTTCTCGCTACACCGTTTGGATTTGGTACAAAACCGAAGGCGCAACGGAATACAGAAACCTCAATTTGGAAATTTTGCAAGCGGGACTTGCTTGGGGATCCAATTCGGGCGGAAACCGCTACGGCGACATTTGCATGGATGCTTTGGAACAGGCGCAAAGCCGCAAACTTTACGTATTCTCCGGCGACAAGGACCCCAACTTCTACTACGGCGAATATAAGCAAGTTACGCTAAAAGCGTTGCGCACCAACATCGAAAGTTACGTAGGCGCCAACGTAATCGTGGAAGGCGTGGTTGTGAGCGAAGGTAACAACACTGTCTACATCCAAGAATACGACGAAGAAAACGATATGTACTTCGGCATTGCAGTCTACTACGGCTTCAAACTGGATCCCAGCGGAAAACGCGCTTTGTCTATCGGCAACCGCGTTCGTTTGGGCGGAAGCGTTCAATACTACGAAGCAGGCGGCACTTACCAAATTTCCGACGTTGAATACGACGCATACGACACCGAAAACGTTAAAAACATAAAGGTTATAAAAAAAGCCGAAGGCGTAAAATACAGAGGTACCACCATTGAAGAATTTTTTGGCGACAACAACGTAAACGTGGTTGTAGGCGACGAAAAACTGACCTTCAACTTCCGTGAAGCGGCACTCAGCACCGCAATCGAAATGAAAGGACTCAAAGTTAGTAGAATTTCCACCACGACCAACGAAGATAGCAGCAGCTTTGGCGCAATGACGTTGTACTGCACGATCGGCGGAAAAGAAATTACCGTTCGCACCGCAGTACTCAGCAAAGCAGACGGCACGTTGTACACCAAGGACGACATCGGCGTAGGAACAATCATCAATCCGCAAGGCATTGTGGAGTACTACCAGCCGGACTACGAAGGAGGCTCTCCCGTTTACCAAATAAAGGTTTTAACCTTTGAAAATTTGGGAATTCAAAAGTAACACCTCTGCAAGCAAGTTTTCAACTTCTTGTATGAACTCGGCAAACATATCGCAAAGTACAAAACGCAAGTTTTGTTACTACAAAATTGTATCGAAATAGGCACGAACTCAGTTGTATAGCAAATCTCAAGCATAAAAATCATTATTTTTACAAACAATAAAATAAGGAGAAACAAACATGAAAAAACTTTGCACCGTTCTTCTTGCAGTTCTTATGTTGTTTTCCGTTGTTTTGGGCGTTGTAGCCTGCAACGACAAAACGGAAACCTACACTGCAGAACAAATTGCAGCAGCCATCAAATTGATGGATATGCGTTACGGCGAAAGTGCTCAACCCGTAAAAACGGAAGAAGACTTTACCGTTACCAACAAAATTCGCGCAGGCGCAATCATCTTCAACCTCAAATGGGAAGTTGAAAACGGCGGCACGGTAGTTACCCTCGGAGAACCCGACGCAGACGGCATCATCACCGTTAAAGTTACCGAAACCAAAACCGAAGTTAACTACACCCTCAAAGTAACGTTGGTAGGCGCAAACGGCGAACCCGTACAAGACGAAAACGGAAAAACCTATAGCAAGTCCTATCCTCACACCGTTCCCGTTTCCACCCAAAAGAAAGCAATTTTGGAACAATACAACGAATCCATTATCAAGAACCCCGAAGCAGGCAAACCTTACAAATGGGCATTGTTCTATCAACCGGACGGAAAAGTTTACTACTTTACCGGTAAAAACGACGGAGGCGACTACAAATGGCAAACTTCCACAAAAGTCAGCGAAGCCGCCGACGTTTACGTAGAAGTTGTTGAAGGCGGCTATCACGTTTACTTTATGAACGGCACCGCTAAAAAGTACATCGAGCCCTGTGCACAAAGCAGCGGCGGCGCAAGCATCCGCTCGGCAGATACGCCCACGTACCTTATCAAGATGAACGAAGACCACGTTCTCTATGCCGACGTAGCCAAAGACCTTTCCGTTTACATGGGCGGCTACAACACCTACAACACCATTCGCGGTTCCAGCATGGATCACTTTACAACCTCTCCCACAAAGCAATTCCCCGCTCGTTTGGTTTCGGCAGTAGACTACCAATACGAAGAATTTGTTAAACCCACCACTGAAGCAGAAATCATCAAGGCTGCAAAGAACCTTTCCGACGGCGAAATTTTGGGTGGCAGCGACGTAACCTTCACCTTGACCGGTAAAGTTAAGAGCGTTGGCGACTACAACGAACAATACGGCAACTTCGACTTCGTTATCGTTGTTGCAGACACCGAATTTACGGTATTCCGTTTCAAGGCAGCCAGCAACACGGTTGTTGCAGTGGACCAAACCGTAACCGTTACCGGTAACATCACCAGATTCGGCGAAAAACTTGAAATCACCAACGGTAAGTTGGAAGGCGGCGAAACTCCCACACCTACTCCTTCCGGAGATCTTAAAACCAACTTCTACAAAGCAGTTGCTGCAACCGTAGAAGCCGACAAGGAATACACCCTTGCTTTGTATCAATCTTCCAAGGGCAAAGTGTTCTACTTCAACGGCAAAAAGAGCGGCAACTTTATCGACACGACCGAAAACTTTGCAGAAGCAGTTAAGGTTAAACTTGTTGCTGTGGAAGGCGGATACCACATCTCCTTCGTAGCAGACGGCAAAACACAATACATCGACGCTTACGAATACACTACCGGCAAAGTCGGCGTTCAACTTACCGAAACTCCTACGGCTGTGTTCACCTACAATGCAGAACTTAAAACTTTGGTTGCAAAAGTCATCAGCGCCGACTACTACCTTGGTTCCTACAAAATCGACGCAACCAAAGACTTCAACACGATCAGCGCAAGCAAAACCGACTACATCACCGGCGACAATGCAAGCAAGATTGACGTTACACAATTCCCCGTTCGTCTTTTGAACCTCACCGAAGACCTTAACAGCGGTTCTAGCAGCGGAGGAACGGAAACTCCCACTCCCAGTGCTGCAGCTGCTTCGTTGGAATTCACCAGCGCGACAACCAAAATCGAAGGCGCATTTACCGCAGACACCTCCAAACAAGTTTGGAATCACAACGGAATCAAAGTTACGGCTGAAAAGAACAAAAGCAACAGCGACACATTCACGAACGTTACCAATCACGCAAGATTCTACCAAGGAAACTCCTTCAAAGTGGAATACAAGGGAATGACGAAGATCGTTATCAACTGCGCTTATGCGGACAAAACCGGAGGATTTACCGGACTTACGCTTGACGGAGCAACAGCTACGGTAGAAGGTAAAGTTATTACCATTATCTTCACGCAACCCACAGACGTATTCTCAGTAGCAGCTCTTGCAAATCAAATTAGAGTAAGCTCTATCGAAGTTTACACAGCCTAATTTTGCTACATAGCAAAAAAGAAGCAAGCCAATCGGCTTGCTTCTTTTTTATGCAGTTTGCACAACCCTATTGTTCGTAAAAAATTGATTGTAGTATACTCGGTTTATCTTTTATACAACTTTCCATTCACACTGCAAAAAAGCAGTTGCCTGCAATTTTGCGCTTCTCTTTTATTTGTATAACTTTATTCACACCGCTGCAAAACCTGTTTTGTAGGTTTGGTCGATTGTGTTCTACTTGACCAATTATATACAGTTGTCCGTTGCTTCCCATATGCCATGTTGAGCGCAGGCAAAGCCTGTTTCCGCCGGTTCGTGTGCAGTGTTGATTGCGGTTTGCAATTATTGGCATTGCAATGCTTTTCAAAGTTCAATTGTTTATTTCGCCGTGCGAAATAAAGAGCGGCATTCACGAGCCGCGTATCGGGAATGCCGTCCCTGCGGGGGATGCCGGGGCAAGCGACACCCCGGCGAAAGTGTGACAAAATAACGAAATGTGTCATTTCGTTCCTTGCAGTCCGACTGCAACGGGGACTTCGTTCGATAGCAGCCGACTGAAAGTCGGTGCGTGCGAACGCCGTTGCACGTCTGTTCGGAAATGTCATGTTGAGCGCAGGCAAAGCCTGTTTTGTAGGTGTGGTCGATTGTATTCTACTTGACCAATTATACACAGTTGTTCGTTGCTTCCCATATGTCATGTTGAGCGCAGCGAAGCGCAGTCGAAACATCCCCGGGAACGGACACATTGTGAACTTCGGCAGTGTGTTGCAATATACCGTCTATTTTTCATAAGGTACCTTTCCAGGGGATCCTTCGACGTTGCTCAGGATGACCGGCAAGCCGGTTTCGCATATTCGTATGCAAAATTTGTGGAGATTTTGCAACAATAAACATTGCAATATCTAAATTTGTAAATGGCAACAATTATCGCACACTAATCTGCAAAAAACCGCTCTGGGCGGTTTCGACAATCTCAACATGACATATTGGAAGCCATAGTGGCATCATTGAGTCAACAAAAACATCAAGAAACAAACACGGCAATGTCTACAATTGAATGCTTTTATCAATTATTCACACAAACTAACCGGAACAGGCTATGCCTGCGTTGCACGTGTGGACGGAAAAACATGTATATTATTTATTGTTGCTCGTTCAACTTTTTTAGTTTATCCCAAGCGTCTACGTCGTAACGCAAGGTGGAAAGCGGCGTTATGGTAACAAAGCCGTCTATCGTGGCGTCGGTATCGATTTGCCAATCGTGATTGTTTTGGTGAACGCAATATCCGCTTTGCAAAATTTTGCTTTGCTCCGTCCACTCGAAGCGGTCGGTGAAATACGGTCCGCCCTGACGCGTTATGCGCATGCCGCGAGAGTTTTTGGGTATGTTTACGTTAAAGTAGTTGCAGGCATCGAACAAGTTGTTTTGCGTGACAAACTGCCACACCTCAGGCAATTGCTGCTCTGCATAGGCAAAAGTATCGTATTCGGTGGAGAACGCAACCGCGGGAATACCCCGTAGTGCCGCCTCGAAAACAACGCCCACCGTGCCGCTGTACAAGATGTCCTCACCAAGATTAAGCCCTTTGTTCACGCCGGAAAGAACCAAATCGAAGGTTTGGTTTAGTCCCAAGGTTGCAAAGCGAACGCAATCGACGGGAGTGCTGTCCACGCAGTACGCCTTGACGCCACAGACGGGAAAATGAGCCTCGGTTACCTCAAACGGAACGTGAATGTTAATGGCGTGACTTTTTCCGCTCTGCTGCGTTTTTGGGGCGCACACAGTCACTTCTCCCAGCGTTTTTGCCCAACATGCAAGCAGCACGATACCTTCGGACAAAATGCCGTCGTCGTTGGTGATAAGTATCCTCATAGCCAGCCCTCGTGCGTGGATTTGTACTCGGCAACCATTTGGTCTGCATCGGCAACAAGCAGGTCGATTTGCTTTTTATGTTTGAGCGTTGCGCCACAAGTACATTGATGTCCGCCGCCGCCGTATTTTTCCGCAAGGGCGTTAATTTGCATAAATCTGCTGCGCAAACGGACGCGAATAGTTCCGTCCGGCATATCGATAAACGCAAGCCAAGCAATGCTGCCTTTGATAGAATTCATAAAAGATACCGCTTCGCTTGCCTGCTCGGTGGTAAGGTTAAATTGTTGTTGCATTTTTTTGTCCACGTGCAAGTACGCCACTCCGCTAGGGGTGATTTTCATCTTTTTGTGAACGTATGCTTGGAACTTGTAGTACTCCAAGTCCGCCAAGTACAAGTTGGCAAACAGCCAATCGGTGTTGACGCCTTCGTCCAAAAGCATACCTGCAAGGCGAAGCGTTTCTCCCGTGGTCGATTCGTATCTAAAACGACCGCTATCCGTAACCATGCCGGTGTACACAAACAATGCCGCACGTTTATTAAGAGCCAACTTGTCCTTAAACGTGCTGTAAAAATACGCAACCATTTCGCAAGTGGAACTGCGATAGTCTTCTATCCAACACAAATCGCCATAGGGCTTGATGTCGATGTGGTGGTCGATTTTGATAACTTCCTTTGCCAAATCGTATTTGCTGTTGGAAATGCGGTCGCGCGTGGCGGTATCCAGCACGATGAGCAGCGCGCCGTTGTATTCGTCGTCGGAAATAGGCTGGTCGTCACCGTTCAAAAACGCAAGATAGTCGCTGCTGTCCTCGGTTTGAACATATACCTTTTTGTGCGGAAAACTTGCGCGGATAATCTCCGCCAAGCCGTTGCTGCTGCCGATTGCGTCGCCGTCCGGACGAACGTGCCGCGTAATTATAATGGTGTCGTAGGCAATAATTTTGTCCAAAATCGCCTGCATCGTTTGTTGTTGCGTCATCGTTTATTCCTCACTTTGTTTTTGAAGTTCGTCCAAATCGGCAAGCATTTGCTTTGCAACTTGGAAGTTTGCCACCGTTGCGCCGCTGGCTTTGGCATGTCCGCCGCCGCCGTACTTTGTGGCAATAGGGTTAATGTTGTACTTTTTGGAGCGCAGTTCGCAAAGCACGCCGTTTTCCGTTTGGGTGAAGTTTGCCCAAATATCCACGCCTTTTATGTCCGACATCGTGCCGACCATCGCGCGGGAAACGGTGTTTGCGTCCGCACCGCACTCGGCAACTTCCTCCTTGGTGGTCATTATGTATGCCGTGTTTTGCGGAGTAAATTGAATTTTTAGCGTAAATGCCGCGCGCAAACGAATCATTTTGAAGTCGTCGGCGTACAACTCGGCATAAATTGCCGTCGTGTCTATTTTGCGAGCCATCAAAAATGCGGCAAGCGCATAGGTTTGCGAAGTTGTGGAGTCGTATCTAAAACGGCCGCTGTCGGTAACCATACCGACAAACAGCGCCGTTGCCGCCTTGTCGTTTACAACCAGGTCGGTCATGCGCGCAAAATCCGTAATCAATCCGCAACAACTTTCGTAAGAAGTGTCCACCACGTCCAAATTGCAAATAGGTTCGCAAAAAATGTGGTGATCGAAGCGCAACGTGTCGGCGGCAAGAGTGTAGCGACTGTCGGAAATCATAAACTTTGCCGAAGTGTCCAGCACTATTGCCAACGCATTTTTGTATGTTTCGTCGGGAATGACCTGCGGGGCGCTGCCTTCCACAAAGGAAAAGCGTTTGGGTTCGTCCCCCACTATGTAAACTTTCTTTTTGGGAAAGTTGGTGCGAATAATTTCCGCCAATCCAACCTGACTGCCTATTGCGTCACCGTCCGGGCTGCTGTGACGGTGTATGATAACGGTATCGTATTTTTTTATTATATTCAGCGCTTTTTGCGCCAACGAAATATCCGGCATGGTTCCTCCTTGCTTGCGGTTTGCCGAGGCATGCGCCGCGAGCAAATCCGTGATAGGGTATTATATCATATACGATTTGCCCTGTCAATGCCGCGCCGAGCAAACAAAAACGTATTCCGCCGAGCAAAAGCCGCATCGAGCGATCGGCTCAATGTCAAAATGTCCGCAAATTTTGCCCTTTGCGGAAAATTTGCACTATTTTGTTAAAACAGTTGCATTTTTTTTTGAGATGTAGTATCATATACAGGCATCTGGGTGTAGCGCAGTTTGGTAGCGCACTAGACTGGGGGTCTAGGTGTCGCTGGTTCAAGTCCAGTCACTCAGACCAAAAAAAGGAATTGCTTTGTCGCAATTCCTTTTTTTGTTTGTTTTTATTGTTTTGTTTATTTTGTATTATTCTATTTGCTCGATTGCCGCCGTTACGATGTTGTATTCTTTCTCCACGTCGGCAAACAATTCCTGCAAGCCTTTTTCAAAAGTTCTTCCGCGAAGCAGTTCGGTAAGTTCCGCCGCAAGCGTTTGCAGGCGACTTAGCCCCAAATTGGAACAAACTCCTTTTAGGGTATGCGCCGCGCGAAAAGCCGAATCGGCATTGCCGGAGTCCAACGCCTTCTTAAGCTGCAAAAAACTCGGATCTTGCAAAAACATAAGCAAAAAACGTTTGACCAGCGACTCGGAAACTAGCCTCGACGTCACGTCGCGATAATCTCCGCCGACTTTTTCGTAAAATTGCTCCAACGTCATACGCGTTTTTCCTCTCGACTTTATTTTATTTGCCCGAACCTGTCTTTTACCAAAAACTTTCGTATATCCTCCAAGCACTCCAACAAAAGCAGATTGAACTTACCGCATTTGCCGTCCAAGATCATATCCACTGCCTCTTCGGAGGAGTAGGCCTCCTTGTACACGCGTTTTGCCGTAAGCGCGTCGTACGCATCCGCCATGGACACAACCTGCGCCGCAATGGGGATATCGTCCCCTTTCAGTCCCGTGGGATATCCGCCGCCGTCGTATCTTTCGTGGTGATACAAGCAAATATCGTGGGCATACTTAACCAAGGGTTCTTCCCTATATTCCCGCAAATTCAACACGATTTCCGCGCCGATTTCGGTATGCTTTTTAACTATCTCGTATTCCTCCGGAGTAAGTTTGCCCGGTTTGTTCAAAATTTCGCTGCTGATGCCCACTTTGCCGATATCGTGCAATGACGACGCCGTTTTGATAAGGTAAATATCCTTATCCGTCAAATCGTATTTGTCGGTTTTTTCTCTAAGTCGAACAAGCAACAACTCGGTGATTCGATTGATGTTTGCGATGTGCTCGCCGCCAATACCGACACAAAACTCCGCAACTTGACTGAGAATATCCACCAAAATACGGCTGCACTTTTCCTTTTCCAAAATCTCGTTGGAAACAGCAGAAACAAGTCGCTTTTGTTTTTCGTACAGGTTGATTGTGTTGGACACGCGCCTGTAGACTATTTTTGCGTCGAACGGACGATAGATAAAATCCGAAACGCCCATTTCGTAGGCTTTTTGAATCGTGGATTTGTCGCCGGTTATGGTTATAACCGGGATTTCCTCAATTAGGCGCGTTTTGTTCATATGCTCCAACACGGCAAACCCGTCCATGCCCGGCATCACCATATCCAAAAGTACAACGGATATTTGCGTGCCGAAGCGTTTCAGCGCCGCCAAACACGCTTCTCCGCTGTCGGCTTCTATTATGTTGTACTCGTTGCTCAAAATGGACGAAAGCACTTCACGGTTGATTACCGAATCGTCCACGATAAGAACGCTTGGCTTTTCCGCAGCGAACGAACTTTCGCCGTATCTATCCGTGATAACGACGTCCTTTTGAAGTTTTGCTTTGTACAGCAGCCTGTCGGCGCGATTTACGGCAATGTGTGCAAGTTCGTTTTTGCACAGCGTTGCTCCGATACTTATCGTAAGTTTAATGTGTTCGTAACCCGGCACTTTTATCGTGCCTATGCTTTGTCTGATGTTTTTCAGCGCGGAATCGAATTCACCTGCCGCAACTCCCGTCATAACAAGCAAAAACTCGTCGCCGCCGTAGCGCACCAGTTTGTCCGTCGAGCGGATGGAATTTTGTATTTTTTCGGCAATTGCTTTTATAACCGCATCGCCGGCGATATGCCCGTAAACGTCGTTATAGACCTTGAAGTCGTCTATGTCCATCATTGCAATTCCCGCGTTCAATGTGGTGCTTTTAAGTTTTTCCTCGTAGAATCGGCGGTTTTTTACGCCGGTCATCACGTCGGAATAGGTCTTTTCGTAATAGCCTTTGACCTGTGCAAGCAACTTTTCTTCGCCGGATAAATCCAAACAATGTTCCAGATCGAACTTTTTTAATAACTCCATTACGCAAGGTTCTCCGTCCACTTCCACGTAATGCGCGATAACCTGATAAATTTCGTCGGCGGAAAACTCTATTTTTGTTTCGTCGGTTTTGGTCTGCCACGCTTTTGCCGAAACGCAATTATCGCACGCTTCGTTCTTTCCCCAAAACGAGAAACACGGACAGGTGCTGTTGACGATGTCCTCTTTTTTGCATATGCCTGCAATTTGATCTTTGTGTAAAAGGCGAACGACGTCAAAAACTTTGCGATAGCAATTTATTTCTGCATCGACTTGCACCTTTGTCAAAACGATATCGTTTTGCACGTTGCCCTCCTACAAACTTTGGTTCTTCTGCT
>CAKRAM010000105.1 GCA_934294965.1 uncultured Clostridia bacterium | reverse complement strand
GCTATGTAGGTTGTAAGTCGGTTATCTATCATATCGGAACAATTTTACCACGCATTGCAAGCAAAATCAAGATTTTCGCGGCTTGACATGTCAATTTTGTGGTGTTATAATTTCGCCTATGGTAGACGCGAAAGTTTTGCTCGCAAAATCGACAGGGCAGTTGTATGCCTGCGGTATTCGGCAATCGGCAACCGAGCGGCTTTTGTCAAAAGTAAAATTATCGCAAAAACGAAAGAGAGGAACTTTGGTATGAAAATCATCAAAGTAAAAGATTACGACGAAATGAGCAAGGTTGCGGCGCAAATCGTAGCCGAAGAAGTGCAAAACAATCCCGAATGCACTTTAGGACTTGCTACCGGCAGCACGCCGATAGGAATGTACGACCTGCTTTCTTCGTTTTGTAAGCAAAAAAAGTTGTCTTTCAAAAATGTAAAAACCGTCAACTTGGACGAATACGTCGGCTTGGGAGAAAACGACGAGCACAGTTACGTGTATTTTATGGCAAAGCATTTGTTCGATAACGTCGATGTCGATCGCAAAAACACTCGCCTGCCCAACGGCAAAGCAACGGATTTGAACGCCGAGTGCGAGGCGTACTCTCGTTTGGTGTGTTCCTGTCCGCCGGATTTGCAAGTTTTGGGCATCGGCTCAAACGGACACATCGGTTTCAACGAACCGCAAACCGATTTTGCCTCCCACACGAGAGTGGTCAATCTGACGGAAAACACAAAAAAGGATAATTCTCGGTTGTTCCGCGATGGCGAACATGTTCCCGAACAGGCAATAACAATGGGCATTGCCGAAATTATGCAGGCAAAAAAGATTTTGCTTTTGGCAAACGGAGCCAACAAGGCAAAAGCGGTGGAAGCAATGCTAAAAGGGGAAATTTCCCCGGCATGTCCCGCTTCGGTGCTACGGTTGCACCCGGATTGCACGGTAATTTTGGACGAACAAGCGGCAAGTATGCTGTAGGTTGTCGGCAAAAACCGTTTTGGCATCGACCGTTCCGCAGGGCAAGTCGGCATTAGTAATTGCTCGGTCGAGGTAGCGGCGGTTTGCGCTTAAACTGTTGTTCGATTATATTTTCAAAAAGTTACGCGCTTCAAAAGTTTTGCTTTGGAGCGCGTTTTCGTTTGTTTCGATGGGGCTACACTGTTTTGACTATTGCCAAAACGATAAGTAGCGCCGCCGAAAGTTTTTCCGCCCCGTCAAAAGCGGTAAGTTTTCCAAGCATTTGCCCCAAAGCCACGGTAACGTAATGCAACGCCGCAAAAATCAGCGGTATGCAAAAATCGTGATACTGCAATGTCAGCGACAAATTTGCCATAGCCGCGTCCAACCCCACGGCAAAGCCTATTGCCACGCATTCGGCAAAATCCCCATACTTTATTTGCCCTTTTTCGGGCTTTTTGAACAAATTTGCAATGCCGACCGTGGCAAGTATCGCCGCGCCGAACAAATCGGCATAGCCCGCAAGCAAACCGCTCAAAGCACCTGCCGCAACGTAGGTGGCAACGCACAAAATAAGCGTAATTATCATCACGCAAAATGGCAGTTTGCGGTTTTTGTCGGCAAGTGAAAACCCCGCCACAAAACTGTCGGCGGAAACAGCCAATGCGGTTATCGTGATCACAATCCATTTCATTCGTTTTTCTCCGATGTCCGTTACTTTTTGCGTGCGTTTGTTGTCCTTTGAAAGCGGTGGCAAAGCCGTGTCAACTCGTCGCTCGAGGCGAGCAATCGATTTTCACCGCATTGACATACTATGTTTTTTCGTGCGTTTAGGTTACGGGTGTATAACTCAAAAACGGAAACAATCTTTATCTCAAAAAGGACAAAGCGTATCGACAAGACAAAAAATAGTACGTTTTAATAAAATATTCGGCGGTAATTGCCTATAATTTTGGCTAAATCGTTGACAACAATTGCGTTTAATTGTAAAATACTTTCATATGCGGTGGACTGTCGTTTGCCGCGCAGCAAGTTAAGGAGCAGCATTGCTCTTTGGAGGACATATCGTGAAAAAGACTATAGGACTACTTTTGATTTCCGTTTTGTTGATAAGCGTATTTTGCTCGGCAGTAGCGTTCGCGGACGAAACTACTCGTGCGGAAGTTGTTTACAATGCAGACGCTTTCAAGGCATTGGCGGAGTATAAGCAAATAAAGGCAACGGACGAAGTTTCTTCCGACTTTAATCTCAACAACGCTTGGCTGTTGGATAAAGCCCACGTTGAAAGTGTTTTTGCAAACATCAACTATGAACTTAAAAATTCCGATTCGAAATCTTACGACGTAGCCGAAGGTTCGGACGCAATCGAATTGCGTTACTGCTCGCCTTCCGCAAACGTAAAGGAAGATTGGAAGAAAGCTTCTCTAACCGGCAAAATCAACGTTTCTTCTACCGGTATGTGGCGTTTCAAGTACGTTGCGGTAGATGCAAGCGGCAAAGTTCTTGCTCAAACCGACGAAATTCAAATCTACTTCTACGACCTTACCGCTCCCACTGCAAAAATCAGCAC
>CAKRAM010000104.1 GCA_934294965.1 uncultured Clostridia bacterium | reverse complement strand
TATTCAAACGGGCGGATTTGACGACAAATTCTACATAAAATAGTTTTGTCGGCAAAAGTGATACAAACGTTCCTTTGCGGTTGCGTAGTCCGGCAAATATGTTATTTATGGCGGTTATCATCGCGGGCAGGTTTTGACTTTAATATAGTCGCGTTGCATAACCAAACGGAGAAATTATGTTCAATTATCTTAACGGAGAAATTACGGATTTGTTGCCGCAAGGCGTCGTTATTGACGTAAACGGCATCGGTTACGAAGTGGGAGTGACAACTTACACTCTGAACAATTGCTACGTAGGGCTTAAATGCAAGCTGTACGTATATATGCAGGTCAAGGAAGACGGCATTGCTTTGTACGGATTTTCCGGCAAGGAAGAAAAAAACATGTTTACGTTGCTTATATCGGTTTCGGGAGTTGGCTGTAAAGTTGCGTTGGCAATACTGTCCGGAATGGATTTCAACGCTCTTGCGGCGGCAATTTACAACGGTGATACTTCTAAATTGACAAAAATTAAAGGTCTTGGCAAAAAAACTGCCGAACGCCTTGTTCTTGAACTGAAAGAAAAGGTTATCGTAGGCGCTACGGAATTGGATTTGCCTATTATGCAACAAACGGAAAAAGTGCTTACGCCCGACATGAAAAACGCAATCGCGGTGCTTTGTTCGCTCGGAAAATCGCAAGGCGAAGCAGAAAAACTTGTCGAAGCGGCATCCGAACTCGGAGCGACCACTGCAGAAGAGCTTATCAATATGGCGTTTAGAATAAACTAGGGGAAGAAGAATGGAACAACAATTTTTTACCAGCACTTTGACTGAAAAAGAACGCGATACAGAAAATATTCTCCGTCCTAAAACGCTATCGGACTACGTCGGTCAGGATAAAGTTAAAGAAAACATGCGCGTGTATATTCGTGCAGCGCTTTCTCGCGGAGAAAGTTTGGACCACGTTTTGCTGTATGGTCCTCCCGGATTGGGCAAAACGACGCTTGCGCATATTATTGCCAACGAAATGGGTGTGCCTATCACCGTTACGAGCGGTTCGGCAATTCCCGGAAAATTCGATTTGTCGGCTATTCTTTCCAAACTTAAACCCAACGAAGTACTGTTCATCGACGAAATTCATCGCTTAAACAGCAGTTTGGAAGAAATATTGTATCCTGCCATGGAAGACTACCGCCTAGACTTTGTTGTAGGCAAAGGTCCGTCGGCGCAAAGCGTCAACATCAAGTTGGAAAAGTTTACGCTTATCGGTGCAACAACCAAGGCGGGCAATCTTGCCGCTCCCCTTCGCGATAGATTTGGTGTGCAAATGCGCTTGGAGTTGTATTCGCCCGAGCAACTTGCCGGAATCGTCGTAAATTCGGCGAAGAAACTTAACACAAGAATTGACGAAACGGCTGCGTATGAAATTGCACGTCGTAGCAGGGGAACTCCGCGTATTGCCAACAGGTTGCTTCGTAGAGTTAGAGATTTTGCCGAAGTGCTTGCCGACGGAGCAATAACCGAGCAGGTTTGTTTGCATGCAATGCACGTGATGGAAGTTGACGAGCTTGGCTTGGACGCTGTCGATAAAAACGTTTTGACAACGATTATCGATAAGTTCAGCGGCGGTCCGGTAGGGCTTGAAACGCTAGCATCTGCAACCGGCGAAGACACTCAGACCATTGAGGACGTTTACGAGCCGTACTTGTTGCAATTGGGTTTCATTGCGCGAACGCCGCGCGGACGCGTAGCTATGCCTAATGCCTACAAGCATTTGGGCAAAAAAATATCCAAAGAACGTATGGAAATGCTGTCTATCTACGTAGACGGCGAGGAAGATAATGAAAACGAGTGATTTTTACTACGATTTGCCGCAAGAGTTGATTGCGCAGACTCCAGTTGAGCCGCGCGACAGTTCGCGTTTGCTTGTGTACGACCGTACCGACAAGTCGATTGTACACAAACATTTTTACGATATCGTCGATTACCTCAATAATGGCGACGTGCTTGTTGTGAACAACACAAAAGTGTTGCCTGCAAGAATCTATGGCACAAAACAAGTCACAGGCGGTCACGTTGAATTTTTGTTGCTTAAACGCTTAGATTTGACGCATTGGGAAGTCATTTTGAAGCCGGGTAGAATCGCTAAACCCGGTGCCGTGTTCGAGTTCGGCGATAAACTCAAAGCCAAGATAGAGAGTATCGGTGAAGACGGAAGCCGTGTGGTGGAATTTATCTACGACGGCGTTTTTGAAACCATTCTTGCCGAAGTCGGCGAAATGCCGTTGCCTCCGTATATCAAAGAAAAATTATCCGACAAAACACGCTATAACACCGTCTATTCAAAGGTGGACGGCTCGGCTGCCGCACCTACTGCAGGACTTCATTTTACGCCGGAATTGCTTGCAAAATTAAAAAGCAAAGGTGTGGAAGTGGTTGAGGTGCTGTTGCACGTAGGTCTTGGCACGTTTAGACCTGTGAAGGTGGATGATGTTACGCAACATCACATGCACAGTGAATACTATGCCGTGTCGCAGCAGGCTGCCGATGCTATCAACGCCGCAAAGCGTGAAGGGCGCAGGGTTATTTGCGTCGGGACAACCAGCGTAAGAACTTTGGAAAGCGCTGCCGACGAAAACGGCATTTTGCGCGAATGTAGCGGCAATACGGATATATTCATTTATCCGCCGTACAAGTTCAAAGTGGTTGATTGTCTTATCACCAACTTCCACCTTCCCGAAAGCACGCTTATTATGCTTGTTTCGGCACTATGCAGTAGGGAAGAAATTTTGCACGTATACGAAGTTGCCGTGCGTGAACGCTATCGCTTTTTCTCTTTCGGCGACGCTATGTTTATAACGGGGAAAAGTGCCGGAAGTAGCGTTAAGTAGTAACGTTGTCGTTTATGCTATTGGGGAGCCACTCGGCATGCGCATAGTAGAACGTTTGCATTTTTGTTGAGCGATAAATGTACAAGCGTCGGCTAAATGTTAGTCGCATACAAATTAACTACAAGCGGCACAGCCGCATAAAAGGATAACAATGAGTCAATTTTCGTTTGATCTTATACATGTCGATAAGCATACCGGTGCGCGTGCGGGAATTTTGCATACGCCGCACGGCGACGTGGAAACGCCGATTTTTATGCCTGTCGGTACGGCTGCAACCGTAAAGTCGTTGCTTCCGTCCACGCTAAAGGAAATCGGTACACAAATTTTGCTTTCCAACACGTATCACTTGTATCTCAGACCGGGCAGCGAACTTGTTGCCGACGCGGGCGGGTTGCACAAGTTTATGAATTGGGACGGTCCTATTTTAACCGATAGTGGCGGATTTCAGGTATTTTCGCTTGGGGATTTGAGAAAAATTACTGAAGACGGCGTAACTTTTTCATCTCACGTAGACGGAAGTAGGCACGTGTTTACTCCGGAAAGCGTAATGAAAACCGAACACGACTTGGGCGCGGACATAATAATGGCATTTGACGAATGTTCAACCTACGGTTGTGACAAAAATTATGCTCGCGCGGCAATGGAACGCACTCATCGTTGGTTGGATAGATGCAGCAAAGCGCACCAAAACGGAAAGCAAATGCTGTTTCCAATCGTGCAGGGCAATATGTTCGAGGACTTGCGTTTGGAATCGGTAAAATTCGTCCGCGATTACGCTGAGTGCGGAATTGCCATCGGTGGATTGTCGGTTGGAGAGCCAGCGGACGTGATGTATCGTATGATGGATGTTATTCGCCCGTATTTGCCGGAAAATATGCCTCGCTACCTGATGGGTGTTGGTACTCCGGACTACTTGTTGGAAGGCTACGAACGCGGCATCGATATGTGTGATTGCGTTTTACCTACAAGAATTGCCCGCAACGGAACGGCAATGACTTCACACGGGAAAGGGGTTGTGCGTAACGGACTATATAAGCAGAACTTTTCACCTTTGGACGAAGAATGCGACTGCTATTGTTGCAAAAACTTCACAAAGGCGTATTTGCGCCATTTGGTAAATTGCAAGGAAATTTTGGCAGCGGAATTGTTGTCCATTCACAAT
>CAKRAM010000103.1 GCA_934294965.1 uncultured Clostridia bacterium | reverse complement strand
TGGGATATATTGTGTTTCAGGCATCTGCGTAGACAAGTGTTTTGTCAATCGCATGTTGCAAGTGGTTGCATAAGTAACAAATTTACGCAAATCGCGCAATAATTTTTGCCTCACGGTAAAATCTATTTGCACGTTTGTGGATTTGCCGCAATACTTGCCATTTTAGTGCATTTTGCACAAGAATAATTATGTTGGTTTATCTAGAAATTGTGCGTTATGCGCATTTTGGGGACAAAATTTACAATGACATTACGCATTTATTTTGGCAAAATCCTATTTAAGCCTGGTGTTTAAGTTAAAAATAACCGTAAGTAACATTCTCGGCTTTATGTGTTACGATTATTATAGTAAAATCGGCGTGATTTTGCAACCTAATTTGCAAATATAAACAATTTTGATATAAACCGAGGGCAAAAAATTGAAAAATTTGATTTTTGAGTAAACAAAATTAACTAAGTATTGATAATCGATGTTAGCTTGCAAAAATAAATCCCGTTACTTTGGAAAGCTTTGGAAAAACGCCGTAAATGCGCTTATAACATTTTATCTAAAAAATTTGTTAAACCCTTTGACAATCGTTAATTTTGTGCTAAATTAACAATATCTATTCGCAAAAGCTGCCTTTTGCGAATAGATATTTGCCTGTTTTGTGGATGTGTTTGGGAAGTTTATGCTCGATTTTGCGGCTCTATGCACTGAAAAATAATATGCGCACCGCCTCTTGTTTGGAATAATCTTGAAAATTCACCGACACAAATCGTACAAAAAAACAAATATCGTGTGAGATAAACCGCTTTACCGCAGTGCGCTTCTCTTCATGTGGAATACTCTCGTTTATTTTTTAATGCGAAGAATTTGCGTTCTACAAGGGACTCGAGGTACTTCTGCAAAAACATAATACGACGCAGTTCTCCATCCATTCTGTTTGCTAATGCAAATGCATTCAGTTCCGCTATTCTCAAATCGATAAGTTTGATATGGCACAAAGAAAGAAAGCATTGTCCATAACTTTTTTTGATGCGCACGTCTGAACTAGTGCCAAAAACGAAACAGCATATTGTATGCACGATTGTCAACTACTCATAATGCAGACTACACATCTGCTACGCTAAAACTATGGTTGGCTGTGCTGTTAGGTTCGATGCGATGCGAATTTGAATCGCGATAAGTCAATTTTGCGAATCACGGTTTTATTTTTAAATACCATGCAAAAATGCGCGGCAAACTTAAAGCGGGAATTGTCTAAGGCTGCCACGCATGAAAAATGCTATTTTGTGAGAGAATTTATTACGTTGTTTAGTGCCAAAATTCCGTGTTCCAAGGTCAATCCTCCTTGGAGATACACCACGTACGGCGGGCGAATCGGCGCGTCGCAGCTCAACTCAATCGAGGCGCCCTGCACAAAGCAGCCTGCTGCCATGATAACTTTGTCGTTGTAACCGGGCATTTGCCACGGTTCGGGTGAAACGAAACCGTCCATCGGCGAAGACGCCTGCACCGCTTTGCAAAAATCAACAATTTTTTGCTCGTTGCCCAACGAAATTGTGCATACAATGTCACCAAAGTGATCTCCGAGTTTGGGTAAAACGTCGTATCCCAGCGATTGAAGCGCACAAGAAAACAGCGTGGCGGTTTTGAGCGCTTGGCAAACTACGTGCGGAGCGAGGAAAATTCCTTGATAAAACAGTCTATATCCGGGCGTGTATGAGCCAACATCCATTCCGATTGAAGGTGCCGTAAGCCTGCCTGCAACTCCTTCTATGAGGCTTTCCTTGCCAACAATATATCCGCCTGTGGGTGCAATTCCTCCACCTATATTTTTGATGAACGAGCCTGCGCAAGCGTCAACTCCCACTTCCGTCGGTTCGCGTGTTTCAACAAATTCGCCGTAGCAGTTGTCGCAAAACACGACCGAACTCGGAGATACGCTCTTGGAAAAGGCGGCGATTTTTTCGATTTGTTCGATCGATAGCGCCAGCCTGTTATCGTATCCGCGTGAGCGCTGCACGTACACCATTTTAACTTTGTTGCTTTTTAGGTAATTTTCTATTTCGTCAAAGTCAAATTGTCCGTTAACTAGGTTGATATATTCAAATTTAACGCCGAAATCGGTTAAACTGCCGATACCTTTTTTGAAAATTACGTCGTGAAGTGTGTCGTATGGTTTTCCGGTTACCGACAGTACAACGTCGCCCGGCCGCAAAATTCCAAACAAAGCAAGTGTGATTGCGTGCGTTCCGGACGTGATTAGCGGACTTACAACCGCCGCTTCCGTTCCGAAAATTTGCGCAAGGACTTTGCAAAGCGTGTCGCGCCCCACGTCGTCGTTGCCGTATCCGTTTGTTCCTGCAAAATGCCTCAGGGCAACTTCGTTATCCTGAAAAGCCTTTATTACTTTTTGTTGATTTACTAGTGCGGTTTCGTCGTATTTTTCAAAATACGGCTTGCAAGTGTTTAGAGTCTCTTGTACCACTTGATTAAGCATTGTTTTTACCTCTTTGATATACTATATCTAACATAGTATTCTATAAAAGCGCATTTTATAGAATACTATTGTAAAATTTTCGCATTTTTTCGCTTCTTTCCATGTTGCATGCGTCAAAAATTTGTGTGCTGTTTTAGCAATTTTGCCGTTGTGTTACCAAATAATCGTTTCAATGGCGCGTATAATTGACGCCACACTGTTACACTGCTTTTTCTTCTTGCAATTTTTGTATTATTTCCGCAACAACCTCATCCGTTGTTTTGTCGTCAACATCTATATAGGTTAGCGGTTCCATTCTTTTGAAGTAAGAAATTTGACGTTTTGCATAGTGTCGCGTATTCAATTTTATTTGCGCAATTGCTTGTTCCAACGTACAGTTTCCGTCAAAGTAATCAAACAATTCTTTGTAGCCTATTGCCGAAAAAGACGAGTAATTATTCAAATCGGCGCGATATTTGTCATATAAGAATTTTGCTTCGGAAACTAGTCCGCCTTGTATCATTTCGTCCACCCTTAGCTCGATTTGTTTGTATAGTTCTGCTCTTTTGCGCTGCAAAACGAACAATATCAAGTTGTATTGTAGCGGTCTCTGTTTCCCCGTTCCTTGCGATATTTTGCCTCCGCCAAACGCAATTTCCAAAGCGCGCATAACTCGGTTTGGGTTGCATAGGTCAATAACGTCGCAAGCATCGGGATCTAATTCTTTCAGTTTGTTTACGGCAAAATCCAAACCTTGCTGCTCTACCAACTCTTTTGCTTTCAATTTGTTTTCCGACGAACATTCGGCAAATTCCGGCGGTCGCACCAAACAATCGAAGTAAAATCCTGTACCTCCCACCAAAATTGGAACGGTTTTCATGGTATCGATAATTTCAGTTGCCATCGAGGAAAAATCAAATGCCGAAAAATTTGTGTTTGGGTAAACCACGTCCAGCAAATGATGTTTTACGCCGGCTTGGTCGACTTGGGTTATTTTTGCCGTGCCGATGTTCATTTCCTTGTAAATTTGCATCGAATCGCAAGAAATTATTTCCGTGCCGAGCCGTTTTGCCAGCATCACTGCAGTTTTGCTTTTACCGACTGCCGTCGTACCGGTTATTCCGATAATCATGCGCATCAAACAATCCTCTTGAACATTTTTTCGATTTGTGTTTTTGTGAACGTGATAACCACAGGCCTGCCGTGCGGACATTGTGTTATTTTGTTTTGCACTATGTCTTTTACGATTTGTTTAATTTCAAATTCGCTGATGCTTTGCCCGGCTTTTACGGCGGCGTGGCAAGCCATGCTTGCAAGTTTTTCCACAATCAACTTGCTGTCGTCCGGCTTAAAACTGTCTGTTTCGGACAGCATATAATCCACAAACTTTTTCATTTCCGTATCGGCAAGCAAAACGGAAACCTCATGTATGCGAAATGTATTTGAGCCGAACGGCTCTATTCCGATGCCTGCTTTTTTGAAGTTTTCTATATTTTCCTCAATAAACAGCGCTTCGTCTTCCTTTACGGTAAAAACGTACGGCACCAAAACAGGTTGCATAGCCTGCATTTTGCCTTCCATAAATTTGTCGAACAAAACGCGTTCGTGCGCTGCGTGTTGGTCGACAAAATAGACTTTGTCGTCCAATTCCAATATTAGGTAGGTCTTAAATGCAACGCCCAAAATCCTTGTGCGGTCGTAAGCGTCGTCGTATTCGGTTCTTTGAGGAATTTCACGGATTATCGGCGGCGCCACTTCAACCTTTTCGGCTTCGGTGGATTTTTCCGCATTCGATGCGTATTGCTGCCAAATTTGGTTCTTCATCCGCATCATATCTTCGTAGTCTTTTTTGACCGATACGGTGCTACCCATGTAGGCTTTGTATTCCTCAAACTGCTCGCGGTTTTCCAAGCTGTCCACAGTCTTTTCTATTTGCTTAACGTCCTCGTTTTGATGTTTGTTCATCCGTTCGGCATTTGCAAATACGGGCAGTTTTAGCAACTCTTCTATCGACAAATCGGAATGCGATTTGTCCTCTTGCGCGCTTGTGTCATCTTGCTCGTACATCGCGGAGCGCGAGTCGCCGAAGATTTCGCTATCGATTTTACTTCTGGAAAATTCCAGCAGCGCATCTTTTACCGTCCTGTAAACGCAACCGAAAACGTTACCGCTGTTGCTGAACCGCACTTCCGACTTTTTGGGATGAATGTTGACATCTACAAGTGTTGGCGCAATTTCCATATTCAAAACGTAAAACGGAAAGCGTCCGCTCATCAAATACGCTCTGTATGCCTGCGTTACTGCCGCCGAAACGGTTTGATCGGTAACGCACCTGCCGTTTACCGACAAAATTTGGTGCGTGCGGTTAGGTTTTGCGTATTCAGGCGTGCCGATGTATCCTACGATTTGCATACAGTCCGAGCTTCCGGAAATTTTTATGCAGTTATCCAAGCAGTTTTTGCCGTACACGGTGTAAATTGCGTCTTCCAACCCATTTCCGTTACTTTCGTAAGTAATTTTGCCGTCCAACGAGTACTTTATTTTCAAATTGGGGTTTGTCAGTATCAGTTTGGAAACGAATTTGCTTATGTCGGCAGCTTCCGCGCGTTCGGATTTGAAGAACTTCTTGCGCGCAGGAGTGTTGTAAAACAAGTCGCGCACTTCTATCGTCGTTCCGACGTTTGCCGATACGTAGGACTTGCTTTGAACAATTCCTTCCTCGACGTATGCTTTTACGGCAGTATCTTGATTGTGGGTGCGAGTAGTCAGCGTAACTCGGGATACGGCGGCAATGCTGGAAAGTGCTTCGCCCCTAAATCCGAGCGTTTGCACCACGTACAAATCGTCTATAGTGCCGATTTTGCTAGTTGCGTGCTTCAAAAACGCGGCTGTTACGTCATCTTCGTCGATTCCGCAGCCGTTGTCCACGATTTTTATCAGTCCAAAGCCGCCGTTTTCCACTTCGATGTTTATTTGCGTTGCGCCTGCGTCTATGCTGTTTTCCACAAGTTCTTTCAGCGCACCGAGAGGTTTTTCGATAACTTCGCCGGCTGCAATTTTGTTGTATATATCAGGTGTTAAAATGTTGATTTTACTCATTGTTTTACCTTTTGAACAAGCGAATTTACTATGTCGAACGCTTCTATAGGAGAAACGCGGTTTATGTCTATATCGCGCAAAATCGAGCAAACTTCCTGTGCAACTTTATTTGCCTTTTCGTCGCTTTGAGCCAAATCGGGATTTTGCGAAAAATCCAACGTCGAGTTGCCTAACATAGACACAAGTTCCTTTGCTCGATTGCAAACTTCATTCGGAACGCCTGCAAGTTTGGCAACTTCGATACCGAAGCTTTTGTTTGCTCCTCCGCGAGCGATTTTGTGCAAAAATACGACGTTTCCGGCAAATTCTTTTACGGTTATTCGGTAATTTTTGACGCCGTCAATGCGACCTTCGAGTTCGGTAAGTTCGTGATAATGGGTTGCAAAAAGCGTTTTTGCCCTTATTTTTTGCGAAACGTACTCCATCACTGCCCAGGCGATGGAAAGTCCGTCGGAGGTAGAAGTTCCTCTGCCCACTTCGTCCAAAACAACTAAACTTTTTTCCGTTGCGTTGTTCAAAATGTTGGCAACTTCTATCATTTCCACCATAAAAGTGCTTTGGTTGAATGCCAAGTCGTCATTTGCTCCGACTCTTGTAAATATTTTGTCCACGATGGGGATTTCCGCACTTTTTGCCGGGACAAAACAGCCGATGTGAGCCATAAGCACGATAAGGGCAACTTGCCTCATAAAGGTGCTTTTACCTGCCATGTTCGGTCCTGTGATGATCATCGTACGATTTTCGTCGGTATCCAAAATCGTGTCGTTGGTTATAAACGATTCTCGCTTGATGTACGTTTCCACTATCGGATGGCGCCCTTCAACAATGTTTAGCGACAAATCCTTGGTGTTGATTTTGGGTTTGCAGTAGTCGTTTGCCTGCGCCACTTTTGCAAAAGATGCCAAGCAGTCCAACGCTGCGATGCTTTGCGCTGTTTTTTGTAAAGTCGGAATGTATTCCAGCAGTTTTGTTCGGATATCTTCAAACAGTTTCTTTTGCAAGCGAATTTTGCTTTCCTGCGCTGAAAGCATTTTTTCTTCCAATTCTTTAAGTTCAGGACTTACGAAACGTTCGCCGTTTACAAGCGTTTGTTTGCGAATAAACGTGTCCGGCACCATAGGCAAAAACGAGTTGCTGATTTCAAAATAGTAGCCGAAAACCTTGTTGTAGCCCGTTTTGAGCGTTTTTATGCCTGTGCGAATACGTTCGGTTTCTTCCAATGCGGATATTCTTGCCGAACCGTTTTGAGAAATGTCGAGCAATTCGTCCAATTCGGCATTGTACCCTTTTTTGATAAAGTCGTTGTCTTTTATAACAACGGGAACGTCGTCGACTATCGCTCGGTCGATGAGCGAGTAAACGTCGGTAAGCGGATCTATCGATTCGTTAATTCCGGCAACGATTTTACTACTGCAAACCGAGAGCAATTTTTTTATTGTCGGAAGAACGTAAAGCGAATTTTTCAGTGTTATGCAATCCTTGGGCGCAACGTTATTGTAGGCAATTTTTCCCGCAATGCGTTCGATGTCGAACACGTTGTGCAAAAGTTTGTCCAGTTCGGCACGAAGCATGTAGTTTGTGTACAGCTCATCCACTCCGTCTAAACGAGCGTTGATTGCCGAAGGTTTTTGAAGAGGTCGATCTATCCAATCGCACAACATTCTTGCTCCCATAGCGGTTTGAGTTTTGTCGAGTAACCACAGCAAACTGCCCCGCTTTTTGTTATCCCTGCCGCTTACGGTAAGTTCCAAATTTTTGCGAGTTTTTACGTCTATCGACATATATTTCGTTTTGTCGACGTAACTTATGTTTTTAAGGTGATTGAGCGGGCGTTTTTGCGTTTCGATGGCGTAATCCAACAAAGCGCCGCAGGCGGAAATTGCGCAGGACTTGCCTTGCAAGCCGAAACCGTCGGTCGTGGCAACGTGATAATGATTTTCCAAAACCTGTTTGGCACGTTTTTTGTCAAAATGAATTTCGTCGTAACTGCTAAACGGCGGCGTGTACTGCGCGCGCACGCAATCCAGTTCGGAGGAAATTGCAACCGCTTGGGAGTTCGCGATAATCTCGGCAGGTTTGTAGGAAACTAGCACTTCTTGCAAGTCTTTTGCGGCGCCGAGTCCTTTAAGTTCGGTTGCGAAAAAATCGCCCGTGCTAATATCGCAAACGGCAACACCGATGCTGTCGGCACCGCTTGCGCAAACCGATGCTATGTAGTTGCTTCTTGCTTCGTCTAAGATGCCTGTGTCCATAACGGTACCTGGGGTGATAACGCGAACGACCGCTCTCTCCACAAGTTCCTTGCCATTGGGTTCTGAAAGTTGTTCGCATATAGCAACTTTACAGCCTGCGGCAATAAGCTTTCCCACGTAGACTTCCACTGCATGATACGGCACTCCGCACATCGGAGCGCGTTCGGGCAATCCGCAGTTTTTGCCGGTGAGAGTCAAGTCCAATATGCGACTTGCTTTTTCGGCATCGTCGAAGAACATTTCGTAAAAGTCTCCCAAACGATAAAGCAAAATGCAATCTTGATATTGCTCTTTTGTCGTCCAATAATTTTGCATCATCGGCGAAAGCTTAGATTTGTCTACTATCATTTTTCCTCCGTGATTATGCTTCCCCACAAGGTTGCCGAAGCCGCCCTGTCTATTTTAACTTTAACAAATTCCCCAATCATTTGAGGCTCGCACTTAAAGTTGACAAGTCGGCCGCTTTCGGTGCGTCCGCACATTGTGTTTTTGTAGTGGAAGTTTTCGCCTTCAACCAGCACTTCGTAAGTTTTGCCCACCATTTCCGCACTGATTTGCTTGGTAACTTCGTTTTGGCAGGCAAGAAGTTCGGTTATGCGCCTGCGTTTTTCGGCTGCGGAAATTTGGTTATCCATCGAGTATGCCGGAGTTCCTTTCCTGCGCGAATACACAAAGCAAAATGCCGAACTGTACTTTGCTTGTTTGACAAGATCCAGCGTGTCCTGAAAATCTTGTTCGCTTTCGTCGGGGAAACCTACCATAATGTCCGTGGTGATTCCTACGTCGGGAATTTTGGCACGGATGCGCTCAATTGTTTGCAAATATTGTTCTCGCGTGTAACGACGGTTCATTCGGCGCAGTATTTCCGTACTTCCGCTTTGAACGGGCAAGTGAATATTGTTGCAAATGTTGGGGTACTTGGCAACCGCGTCTATAACGTCGTAGGAAAGGTCCTTTGGGTGGGAAGTCATAAAACGCAAACGGAACTTGCCGGGCAATTCCCCTATTTGCGATAGAAGTTTTGCAAAAGTTTCGCCGCAGGACAAGTCGTGTCCGTATGAATTAACGTTTTGACCTAGCAAAGTAATTTCCTTGTAGCCGTCTGCAAGCAAGGCTTTTACTTCCGCCAAAATATCGTTCATTTGGCGGCTGCGCTCCCTTCCGCGAACATACGGAACGATGCAGTAAGTGCAAAAATTGTTGCATCCGTAGTTTATGTTTACCCAAGCGTTAGGAAAACTTGTGCGAGATTGCGTAAAATCTTCCTCGTTGTATTTGGAAAATTCCACGTCTACAAACTTACGCTTGTTGCGTGCAGACAGCACGGCTTGTTTAAGTTCGCCCAAATTGCTTGTTCCCAAAACTATATCGACGTAGGGATAGCTTTTGCGAATACGCTCGGCAACGCCGTCTTGTTGCGACATGCATCCGCAAACAGCCACTATCATATCGGGACGTTGTTTTTTGATTTTTTTCAGTTCGCCTATGTGTCCGTATGCCTTCTTTTCGGCAGTTTCGCGAATGCAACACGTGTTGAATACGACTATATCGGCATCGCTAACGCTGTCACAGCAGGTGTACCCCAATTCTGCCAAAATTCCTGCAATTTTTTCCGAATCGTGTACGTTCATCTGGCATCCGTATGTGTGTATAAAGTAGTTCAAATCTTTCCTCCGTAAAATGCGTTGTGCGGTGCTTTGGCCGCAATGCCCAATCCGCTTGCAAGGCGAACGTACCGCGCAAACTGACAAAATTACACTAATATCTTATATAATACTATTTATTCGATTTTTTTTCAAGAAAAATAAATACGAAAGTTAAAATTACAAACAATATAGGTATGAAAAAGAGCATCGTAAAAGTGTCGGCAATACTGTTTTGCACAATTATTCTCTTTGGGGCAATCGCATTGATTGTGGCGATCTCCGTTTGGCAGCATAGCGGTGAATACGTAAAGTTTGACAAAAATCGACTGAAAGATTGCTTTTCATCTTTGGTGATACTGGACGATAACGGAGAGCCGCTTGTCGAATCGTTTGTTTCGGGCGATTTTAAGCAAGTCTCGCTGTCAGCATTGGACAAAAAAACTTATATGACTTTTGTATGCGTTGAAGACAAAAGGTTTTTTAGTCACGGCGGGATTGATACAAAAAGGCTCGTCGGCGCATTGCTCGCAAATCTAAAATCCGGAAGTTTCAAAGAAGGAGCCTCCACCATTTCCCAGCAACTTATAAAAAACACTCATTTGAGCGGCGGAAAAACGCTAAAGCGCAAGTTGAACGAACTTATGATTGTTCGCGAACTTGAGGAAAACTATTCCAAAGAAGAAATATTGGAAATGTACCTCAATACGATATATTTCGGCAGGCGCGCTTACGGAATTGAAAACGCTGCCGAAGTATATTTTGGAAAAAGTGCGTCGGAATTGACACTTTCGGAAAGTGCCGTTTTGGCAGGCATGATAAAGGCGCCAAACGTTTATGCGCCGAATAAAAACATCGAAAAATGCAAAAATCGGCGAAATTTGGTGTTGGATATAATGCGGAAACAAGGCGTAATAAGCCAAGAGGAATTATCCGAAGCCAAAAACGAGCCTATAAACGTTGCACAAAGGCGATTATCCGAAAAGAATTACGCTTCGTGCGTGCTGGACGAAGCCTGCAAGTTGCTTAATATAACCGAGAGGCAACTGTTGACTTCCGACTATGTTATAGAAACTTACTGCAATCAAACTTTTCAAAACAAAATAAAGACGATTGCCGAAAAGGACAATGCACAAAATTTGGACGGGAGCGCGGCAAATATGACGTTTTTGCTGTGCGACACGGAGGGAAACGCTCAAGGATATTATTGCAAAGGCAACGAATGCAAAAAACGGCAAGCGGGAAGTGCGTTTAAGCCAATTGCCGTGTATACTCCGGCCTTGTGCGAAGGACAAATTTTCCCTGCTTCACCCGTGTTGGACGAACAAACGGATTTTAATGGATACAAGCCGTCCAACGCGGGGAAATATTACGGCTGGACAACGATACAAACTGCCGTGGAAAAAAGTTTGAACATTCCTGCTGTAAAAACGCTAAATGCACTAACTTGCAAAACGGCTGAAAAATACCTACAGAAACTAGGAATTTGCGGAAAACAAGATTTGTCGTTGGCTTTGGGAAATATAAACGGGGGTATAGATGTAGTAGGTCTAGCAAAATGCTACACTGCTTTGGCAAACGGCGGATACGCAAACGAAATTAGGTTTATAAAAAAGATACACAATTCTAACGGCGTTGTTTACGACGAAACTATTCGTAATTCCCATTTTGTGTACGACAGCGCTTCTTCGTGTTTGATGACGGATATGCTTGTAAAAACCGCCAAATGCGGCACTGCGAAAAAACTAGGCGAATTGAATTTTGAAGTGGCTGCAAAAACAGGAACTGTGGGCAATTCAGTCAAAAATACCGATGCGCTTGTTGCGGGCTACACGACAGACAATATATTTGTTTGCTGGTACTACGGCGATTTGCCTGTGTCTATGACGGGCGGCGGCGCGCCTTGCGCGTTGGTTGCAAATGTGTTGGCCGAAATATATGATGACAAACATCCAAGTGCATTCGAACGCCCTGCCGACTTGGTCAAAACGTTAAAAATCGCCAAAAACGAACTGTATAACAATCAGCGAATTGTTCAATCTTGCGACGGAGAAGAATTTATGTTCGATTGTCGTAGGTGTCCCGAGTCAATTGACGAAAAACGACTAACGTGCGAAAAAATGGACGGCTATGTTAAAATAGAGTTAACCGATTCCGATTGCAAAAATTGGATATTAGAAGTAGATAAAAACGGAATGCGAAGGGAAGTTGCTCTAAAAGGAGTGTATTTTGATATAATCTCCGACGACACAAAGTATCGCGCTAAACTTATCGGTGACAATGACGAGGTTCTGTATGTGACGCAAACTTGCAATTACGAAGATTTTATTGAGTGTAAGTCTTTGTCGGAATTTTGGAAAGGCAACTAATTGGATTTTCGAATATTCGAAAAACTAAATTGAGATTGTTCCCTAGTTCGCAAATAGAGGCTACTATGTTAGAAATAGTAGCCTCTATTTGTTTGATTTATAGAATACATTGTTGTATCGATGATATTTACATGTTATATGTCGGATTATACTGCAAATGATTTGCTATTGTGATCCGATGAAGTGCCGGTTGGTTGCACACTCGATTATCGGGGCATTTAGCGCATTTTCTATGAGTTTGATACGATTGTGTTATCGCTTATATCGCAAAATGGTGTGCTACTGTAAATACTACTGAGTTTAGGCTGATGACTACTCTATTACTATCGTTTCGACGTTATTTAGCGCATTTTCTACGAGTTTGTCTACGTCCAATGCGCTTTCGACTTTTTCCACAGCCGAAAGTCTGGGTTTCGTTACAGGCTTTTTAGGCAAAAAAACCGTGCAGCAATCTTCGTACGGCAAAATGGACGTTTCAAATGCTCCGATCTTTTGAGAAATTTCTATTATCTCATCCTTATCAAATCCGATAAGCGGTCTAAACACAGGGATGGTTACAACCGAATTGGAACTGGTGATGCTTTCCAGTGTTTGACTTGCAACTTGCCCCAAACTTTCGCCCGTAACGATTGCGCCTGCGCCGTTAATTTTTGCAATTCTTTCCGCAATTCTCATCATAAAGCGGCGCATTATTGTAATCATATATTCTTCCGGGCATTTTTCGTGAATTTCAGTTTGAATTTCGGTAAAACTTACAACGTCAACAGTCATTCTCAACGTGTACTTTTTTACTATTTTTGCTAAATCCAGCACTTTTTGTTTTGCTTGCGCGCTTGTGTACGGAAAACTGTGAAAATGCAATGCACGAAGCGTCATTCCTCGTTTTGCCATCATGTATGCCGCAACAGGACTGTCGATTCCGCCGGAAAGTAGCACTATCGCTTTTCCGCCTGTTCCAACAGGCATGCCGTTTACTGCTTTCAAGACGCTGGAATATACAAACGTTTTGCCGTTTTCTCGTATATCGATATTGATAA
>CAKRAM010000102.1 GCA_934294965.1 uncultured Clostridia bacterium | reverse complement strand
CCCTATAACCACGTTACTGTTTCCGCCGCGCTTGGTGACTTGTTGCATGTCCACGCCAAGTTCCCTAGCCAAAATTTCCATTACCCTTGCCGTGCAAAAGCCTGCCTGACAGCGCCCCATGCCTGCTCTGGTGCGACGTTTTACGCCGTCCAAATCCTTTGCGCCGGGCGTACGGCGAATGCTTTCCACAATTTCGCCCTCGGTTACCACTTCACAGCGGCACACGATTTTGCCGTAGAGCGAATTTTGTTTTATCAGTTCTTGGCGTTCTTCGCTTGAAAGTGTTGCAAAATGCGGAATGCCTTTGCGCTCGGCAACAAAGTTTACCTTTTTGCCCAAATTGAGTTTGGTTGCAACCAACTCGGCAAGATATACTCCGATTGCAGGGGCGCAAGTTAGGCCGGGACTTTCTATGCCGACGGCATTGAACAATCCGCTTACGTCGGCACTTTCCCCTATCACGAAGTCGTCCTCCGGAAGGTGGGCGCGAAGTCCGCTGAATTGAGTTATTATTCCGCGGCGAGGCAAACAGGGCATTGTTACAAGCGCCTTGGAAAACGCTTCGGATAGTTCCGCGCTTGTGGTGTCGGTGTCGTCCTTATCCGCCACGTCGGTTGCGGTGGGCCCGATTAGCACGTTTCCGTGAGTTGTGGGAGTGACCAACACGCCTTTTCCCATTGCCGTGGGCATTTGAAACAGCGTGTGAGTTGCCAAATTGCCGTAGGTTTTATCCAACAGTTCGTAGTCACCTTTGCGGGCAACTATGCTGTACTTTTTGTCCGAAACCATATTGTTGATTTGGTCGGAATACACGCCGGCGCAGTTTACCACAACTTTTGCCGCGTACGTTTGTCCGTTTTGGCAAACAACCTCAAACTCGTTATCGGTGCGCTTAATATCCGTAACCAGACTGTCGAAAACAAAATTTACGCCGTTTGTGCAGGCGTTTTCCGCATAGGCGATTGTCATTTCGTAGGGGGAAACGATTCCTCCCGACGGAACGACCAGCGCGCAGACGGCTTTTTCCGACACGTTCGGCTCCAACTTGCGAATTTGTTCGTTGCCCTGCAAAACGTACATACCTTGCACGCCGTTGGCTTTGCCACGTTCCAGCAAATCAAAAATGCCCTGCTTTTGCGCCTCGTCGAAACAAAGCACCATGGAGCCGTTGCGCTTGAAGGGGAAATCCAACTGCTTGGATAGTTCGTCGAACATGGCGTTGCCCTGCACGTTAAACTTGGCTTTGAGCGTGCCGGGTTTGGCGTCGAAACCGCCGTGCACTATGCCGCTGTTGGCTTTGCTTGTGCCGACGGAAACGTCGTTAGCCCGTTCTAGGACGGTTATATCGGCATTGTACCGAGATAACTCTCTTGCCACGGCGCACCCAACTACGCCCGCGCCGATGATGATTACGTCTTTCATTGTTTATCCTCCCATGCGCATTTACGCAAACTTTAACCAAATTTTGTTGCCGAGCAGACCTAGCCAAACGGCAAAACAATTGCATGCAGCCGTGCAACGATTGCGCACGACCGCTACGCTGTTAAACTTAATTATACTATCTTTTGCAATTTATTACAATACGGAAAACGAAGTTATAAACAAAAAGCCGAATCTCTTTTTTCGCTTATAAAAATTTAATACGAAAAAGGACAAAAATAACAGGCGAACGAAAAATCGCTCGCCTGTTCGGCAAATAAACTTTATTGCGCTCGTTTTACCAAACGAGAACGATAAGTTCAACTTTTAGTTTGCACTGCAAGTTAAGTTGGCAATGGAAGTTATTGCAGTCCAAGGTTCAGTATCACTTTTGTGCAACAAAACAAGAGCGTCGGCTCTAAAGCCATATGCGGAATACGCTTTGGTGCCGTCGGTACTCTTTAGACTGTATACGTATTCGGTTTGTCCTTGAACTGTAACAGTAGAACTAGCGTTCCAACCGCTCTTGATTTCGCTTGCGAATTGTTGTTCCAAAGCATCGGTTTTGTAAATGCTCAATGCGGAGTCTTTAACAGTTACGGTTGCATTATTTGTAATCTTGGATCCACCGTTAAGCTTACCGACAATAAGAGCAGCTCTGCCGCCGGTTGTTTTTACGCTGACGTTTTCGATATTGACATTGCCTTCAAGAGTGATGCTTGCGCCGTTTTGAGCCGCACCTACAAGTGCGCCCACGTCACGATGACCGATAACGGAAGAATTTTTAACCGTTACGTTTCTCAAAGTAAGTTTTGCGTTTGCGCCTTGCATAACACCGACAATAATACCTACTGCACCGGTTTGCGGAGTTTTGACGTTGATGTTTTCAATTACAACGTTTTCGATTACTACCGTGCCGGTAACTTTGGAAATAAGACCGCCGGAATAATAACTGGCGTTGATTTGTGCAGCGTTGCGTTTTGATTGCTCTTCCAATTCCACGTTGGAAGTGACGTTCTTAAGAGTTACGCCTGTGCCTTCACCTTTAATTGTAACATTAACAACTTCATCATTTTTACCTCTTGTAATGGCACAATTTGCGCCCATAAGGTCCATATCGCTTGTCAATGTGATGTTCAAGGAAGTTGCGCTGCTGCTCTTGTTAAATTCTTGCACTACGTATGCATATTCTTCCACGCTTGCAACTTTAGCGGTTACGGTGTTTCCGGCTGTTGAGTAATTTGCACCGCTCGGTTTAACCGTGGCGACTGCAGTCATGCTAAGCGACATCCAGTTGTGACCGAGAGAATCATAGGTTTTGCCTTGGTGTTCGGTGGGGAAAAGCACCGTTTTGTTGGCGTCTACGTAAAGAATTTGGTTATACTCTTTGTCGTAGTAGTAGGAACGATTCTTGTAAAGAGGTTTGTAGTTCTCTACCGAGTAGCCGGATTCATCGAACAAATCGTAAACGTCGAGGATCGAGTTTACTTCGTCCGTAACTTTGGCTGACGCAAGGAACGTGTTCATGTTGCGAACCGCCTGAATGTCGTTGGATTCGTTTGCCTTGTTGATAATGCTGACGAACGTCGGGATAAGCACGCCGGCAAGAATTGCAATTACGTCAATTACGATTACCAGTTCTACAATCGTAAAACCGCGTTTTTTGCTGTTTTTCATAAGCATTTTCTCCTTAAATGTTTTTTGTCGTTTGACGGCAAGGCAACAATTATGTTGCAAAAGCCTCAAACACGGTTGCTCTGTTGCGGTTGCAAAACTAATAATTTTGAACAAATTGCTTTGAAAGCACCACACTACTTACGAATTTGTACGTTT
>CAKRAM010000101.1 GCA_934294965.1 uncultured Clostridia bacterium | reverse complement strand
GCAGGCCGCACGCAACCACCAAAACGAGCAAAACCGACAAGGATTTTGTTATGTTTTTCATATTGCCTATCCTTTAACCGAACCGCCGGTGACGCCTTCCACGTAGAAACGTTGCATGAAGAAGAACAGTACGATAGGAATAATCGATACCACAACGCCGCCTGCGCAAAAGTGAGTGAAGTGCTTGGAGTACATAGCCTCGCTGGCTATCCAACTTTGCAAGCCCACGGCAACCGTTTGGTACTGCGGACCTTTGCTGCCACCGACAATATAACTTGCCATCATAAAGTCGCCCCACGGGCCTACAAACGCGCTGAGTAGCGTTTGAATGATTATTGGCTTACTGAGCGGCATCGTGATGGACCAAAAGATTTTTGCGCGACTTGCGCCGTCTATCATAGCCGCTTCGTCCAGCGATTTGGGAATGGTGTCGAAAAAGCCTTTTGCCACCATATAGCCCATCATCGAGCCGGAGCAATACACAAGCATCAAGCCGAAAATCGATGTCGAACTGCCAACAAGCCCCAGCGTGTTCAACAGATAGTAAATGCAGATCATGCCCAAAAATCCCGGGAACATGCCCAGCACCAACATAAACTTCATAAGCGCTTTGCGCCCGGTGAAGCGCATGCGGGAAAGTGCGTACGCCGTAAGCAACGTGATAAACGTGTTTACCACCGCCACCACCAAAGATACGATAAGCGTGTTAACGTACCAATTTACAAAGTACGAACCTTCGCCGACGAATATCCAAACGTAGTTATCCAACGTCCACTGTTTGGGGAAAAAGTACTGCACTATGTTGGTACTTTCGCCACGCAGCGAACTGACTATCAGGTACACGAACGGGAACACCCACAAAACCGAGATTACTGCCAAAACTACGTATATCAGGGTGTTCAGCAAGCCGTTTTTGAACTTTTTGGCAAACAATCCTTTATTCATTATTGGAAGTCCTCCTCGTTTTTGACCGAACCGATTCTCGAATAGGCAATCAGTGAGAAGAAACTGATAACCACAAACAGCAAAATGCCGATAACCGACGCCATGTTGTATGCGGCTTTATCTACCGTCATGCGGTACAGCCAAGTGATAAGCAAGTCCAAGTCGCCCGCGCTGTTGACCAAGTCCGCCGCGACAAATTCCGCCGACCGCGCCTTGCCGCCCGTCAGCAAGAAGATGATGTTAAAGTTGTTGATGTTGCCGGTAAACGCCGTTATGGTGCTTGGTCCCAAAATAAACATCATATACGGGAACGTGATTTTTGCGAACATCGTTGCCGGATTTGCACCGTCGATTTTTGCCGCTTCGTACAAGTCCGACGGAATGTTCATAAGTATTCCCGTGCAGGTCAGCACCGTGTACGGAACGCCTACCCACAGATTGATGACAACTATCATCACTTGCGCCAGAATACGTGTTCCGTCCAGCCATTTGACTTTTTGCAAATGGAAAACGTATTCCAACAAGTAGTTGATGATGCCGCCGTCTGTCATAAACATTTTGGATACCAACAGTAGCGAAATAAACTGCGGAACGGCAATAACCGTCACCAAGCAAGTACGCCAAAACTTTTTAAGTTTGATGCCCTTTTTGTTGATGAGAATGGCAACGAACATACCCACAAACAAGTTAGAAAACGTTGCAAGCACAGCCCAAATCAGCGTCCAACGCAAAATGTACCAAAACGTGTGAGTATATTTGGCTATATCCTGTCCTTGCGAACCGGAAATTTGTCCGCCGAAGAGCATGGCGTTGAAGTTTTCGAACCCAACCCAAGTGAACAGGTTGTTGGGAGGCATTGTTTCGCGGCTGAAATTGGTAAACGCAACGAAAATCATAAACAACAGCGGAACAACCGTGAACACCACCAGCGTAAGGCTGGGAAACGCCAAAATGGTCAAGTGGAATTTTTTGTTCATCAGTTGCGCAAAGTCGTCACGCGAGGTTGCCAAACGCTTTGCAACCGAGTAGTTAAGTTGGTTGTTGAACGCCAACTTGACGGACAAAATCATCACCAAAACCGTAAAAACGATAACGATAAGGGACAACATCGAGTACAACAATATGGAAAATGAGTTGTCGTAGTCGTTGACTGGCACACCATACTCGTTTTTGATGAGCGGAGTGTCGCCCAGCGTGCCGATTTTTGCAAGATACTGCCCGCCGAAAAACACCATGTACAAAACAAAAAGCACCTCGTAGGCAAGCAAAAGCAAACCTCTGCCTATTTGCCCGTAAGCAAAACAGCCGAAGCCCCAAATCAAAAGCGAAAGTTTTGTTTTTGCATTACCGAAACGAAGCGCTTCGAAAAACGTCGAAAACCAGTTGCCGATTTTTTTCAAAAAACCCCAAATGGCAAACGGAATTTTTTTCAAAAAGCCGCCGATCGCCGACGGAATATTCAAAAAGAAACGTCCGAACTTTATCCAAAACCGTTTGAACTTTGGCATGGACAAATATTCGAGGGTGGAAATTTTTCTCATAATCTCTCCCGACGGCAAATGCCGCCATAGAAAATGCATTTACAATGTAGTTGCAAACACGCAACTCACTGAAAATTGGCAGTTGCTGATTGTTTACGTTAAAAAACGACGATTATTTTGGCAAGTCCATTCGATTGCCGAATAAACGAAAATTTCAATGCCCGTCCCCCTCCGCGCGGAGAAGGACGAGCCAATGAAAATTATTACATACAAATTGCGCATCGCACTCCCAAACACCGGGACGCACTACGCAACGACTGCCTGCTATGCTGCGTTTTCGATGTTAAGTTGCAACTCGGCAAGCGTCTTTTTGAGGTTGTTTTGGTGGAACATCTTAAATTGTTGCGTGCTAAATTCCAACCAGAACGCTTCGCCGAAGTTGGCAAGCGGAGTCCAATAGTTGGAAGGACCGCTGTCTTGAATGCGGAATCCCAAACCGTTGCCGATTTTTTGACCGGCTTTTTTGGATCCTGCCGGATAGACGCAAACACGTTCGTATTGTTTGTTGAGTGCTTTGAGGGCTTTGTCGTTTTTAATTTCTTCGTTGTTAAGCGCTTCTTTGTTGGACGGGCCTGCGCCGGTTGCTTGATAACGCTCAATTTGAGAGGCTGCGCTTGTGAAGTACTTTGCCATTTCGTGAAGGATGACGATGTTTTGCGGATTGTCGGTAACAAATTCGCACATCGGATTTACGCCCAGGTGTTTGTATCCGCAGAAGTTTTTGGCAGCGTAGTTGCCATCCAAGCCTTCGAGAGTGGGCAAGTAGGTTGCATCGTAGTTTTCTTCGCCCCAGTACTTACGAATCATTTTGTCGTTCCAAGTGCCGCAAAGCATTGCCGCAAAAGGAGTTTTTACCGCGTCTTCGTTTGCCGTGTTAATGTAGATTGCGTACTTGTCGTTGTAGTCTTCCTTGGCAAAATAATAGTGCTTGTTAACCGAGCCGTCTTTGTTTAAGCAAATGTTCTTGAGGCATTCGATAGCGTTAAGACCTACCGTGTAGTCCGCATCCTTTACTGCGGTAACGCCTTCGGGCATTTCGTAACCGAACCAGCAAGCAGCGCTTTGTTGCTTACCTTCGGCATTGTACACCACTTCGTAGTCGCCGCCGACCGAGAAGAATACACTGGAAAGATACCAAGCACTTGCCATAGGCATACAAACCAAACCGTTGGACCAGTTAAGCTTGATGTCTTCGCCTTTGCTGTTTTTATATACGGCGTCGCCCATGCCGCGTTCGTCCAATGCTTTGTACAAATCGGCAAACGTGTAGTCGTCCTTTAAGCCGTCCTTGGCGCTATCCCAAACCGATGTGTTTTTGAAAGCGTCGCGGTTGTAGTACAGGTAGTAGCCATTGTCGGCTTGAAGCGGATATGCTTTGTAGTTTTCGCCGATTATGGTTGCGCTTACCGATGCTTCGGTGTTATGTTCTTTGATCCATTCCACGTCCGCAGCGGTCAATGTGGAAAGCGCGCCGAGGTTAGCAAGGTCTGCCATTTGGTCGTTGGGGAAGGAGTACAAGGCTGCGCCTTTGGTTACGTCCTTTGCCATTTCCGCGCTTGCGCCTGCGTCTCCGCTGCCGGCAAACTCGAACTTATAACCCTTGAACGCGTCTTCGTGAGTGGCTCGGAATTCTTCCGCCCATTTTAGGTACAAAGAACGGTGATCTTCCGGTCCCCACAACATGATGACTTTTTCTCCGCCCGAACAAGCAAGCAATACCGCCGTGCAGGAGAACAACAAAACTACACACAAAACAATACTGAATATTTTCTTCATGGTTGCTCCTTTCTTTTAAGTATAAATTGCCGTGGCGACTTGCGCCACCACGGCATTAGTTACGCAAATATAGCGTGTTATTTTGCTGCGGTCGGAAGAACGATGGGAGCTGCAAACAAATCGTATTCCGTAGTGCCTTTTACGATGGTAACGGTTGCGTTGGCTGCTGCGCCGACTTCGCCTGTTCCTGCGATTTTAAGGTCGTATTGACCGTCGGAATTTTCTGCTTTGTCGCATACGCAAACGATAAATTCATACGTGCCGGGAGCGGCGTCGGTAATGAACGTGTATTCCGTTTTGTCCGCATTGGCGGTCATATCGTGGAATGCTGCCCAACCGTCAAAACTGCCCTTGATGGAAACGAATTCTCTTGCAACGGGTGCGGAGAATGTGATTTTGAGAGTGTACACTTCGGCATAGATATATACGTGATGTTGATCTTCTGCATCGGGAGCGGGAAGAACGATTTCGTAACCGACTATGGGGAAACTGTCGTTAAGAACGCATTCGGCGTCTTTATCGGCAAGCCCGAATTCTACGGAGAGGTTTGCGCCTTTGTATCCGGCAACTTGGATTCCGTAAGGAACGTTGTCTTCGTCGCTCCAGAATTTGCCTTCTTCGTAAGCGGGGAATACCTTGATTGTGTATTCGCATTTAGCAACCAAAACGTCGGTAAGAGCCAAAGAAGCGGACTTTCTGTCTGCGGAAACGGTAGCAAAAGAATCGGTGGTACTCCAACCATTGAACGTACCGGGGATAGCTACGGTGTAGCCTGCGGGAAGCGCTTCGGCAAATTTTACTACCAATGTCGTGTTGATACGAACGGGCGCTTTGATTTCGTTAAGGAACGAGTGTGTGCCGAGATTGATAACTTGATCGCCTGCGTTGTAGGTGAAAGAGGGGTTGTTAAGGTCGCCGAGGCTTGAGCAAACGTTGGATTTGTAGCTGGCAACCCAAGCAAGACCGCACTTATCGTCGGGAAGAGTGCTGGACTTGTTGTAGCCCAAAACAAGTTGATACTCCAATGCCTTGTCCTTGGTGGTATCGATTGTAGCAGCGTCAAAAATAGCGTAGTAAAGTTTAGTGCCGGCTTTGTTGGTAAATTCCAAAGCGTTAAGTCCGGTTACCCAATCGGCAGCAAAGTTGCTGACCGCAGCGCCAGTTATGTACACCGATGCATAACTGGGGATAGTGATGGAATCGTCACCCAAAGTGAAGTAGAAAGTGATTTTTCCTTCTTCCGTGGGAACGTCTACCGACGGCGTAGGGGTCGGCGGAGTGGGTTTCGGTTCTTTTTCTTTGCATGCAACAACTGCTACGAGGCTGATAACAAGCACGATAGCAAGCATTATTGCCAAGAACGATTTTTTCATAATTTCCTCCTGTAATCGTTTGATATATTTTTGGAGCATGGCTCCACAATATCCTAAATTGATTATCGTTTTGAGATATATATACTATTAAAAGCGATATATGCCAACAAAACAAACGTCGAAAATTGTCGACTTTTGCCAAATTTGCGGCAAATCAAACAACCTTTGCCACCGCAAACAATCCGCCGACGCGGACGCCAAAGACGACTTTACATTTTATTTACATTTCTTTTGCGATATTATTCGATTTTACAATCACTTAACATAAGCAATTATAACTATCGCCTTTATCCATTGTCAATACAGTAGCCCAATAAAAAAATAAAATACTGTCGGTTCATTTTTGAATATGTCGCTCCACCACGTTTGTTTGGAGGCAAATCGGGTAAAAACCCCGTAATCGCCACAGTTTTGATTGTTATCTCGGCAAAAAGACGAACGGCAAACGCAAAAAGCAAGCATTCTTGACAAGCAGCAATCGTTTGGGCAACAAGTTACGCGCGCAAAACGTCGCTCTTTGGCCGCGTTACAGTTTTTTAGCGCAAAATTGCAAATTTTACACAAAATGAATAAAATGCCGAGACTTGCGCAAATTTGTGTATGTTTTGTAAAAACGGTTTTCGGTATTGACAAATACTTTTTGGGGTTGTATCTTGAAAAAAAGTACTCAGTTTGGACTGCCATACGGACACCCTATCGGCTGCAACGCCGTTATGCGGAGGATTTTATGAAGAAAACAATCATGGCGATAATTTTAACCTTCATAGTTATGCTTTGCAGGTTAGTTGCAAACCATCATTGCCCGACAAACCGAACGACAACGAAAACTCGCCCGCCGAAGAAACTGCCTTTATAAAAAGGCTGAATTTTAGTATCGGCGGCGCTAACACTCCGTCCGGAGCAAGCCAAAACTATCCGACCGACAAATACATCGACGAAAAACGCGCCACCGCCATTGATGCGTTGAACGCCGTAAAATAGTTGAACGCAACACAAACCACACAACTGCGACAGCCGCATTTGAACGATTTACAAATTTGTAAAACGCAATATCATTTGTTTGCGGCTATCGCTCTGTTATCTATTAAAAAACATCAAAACAAATACAAAAACGGAGCCGTCGATTTAGACTGCTCCGTTTTGCATTAACCTGCAATATATTCGGTTAAAAAACAATTACAATAACTACTTAACGAACGTATAAGTTGCATTTACCGTGGCATTGGTCAACGAATACTGCAAGTTCATCGTTTTGAATGCGTTATCGGCAAAAGTTACTTGCACTTTCATGTCTGTTCCGGCAAAGTCGTTGCTGCCCACAAAAGCCGCAGGATTTGTTACGCTTGCCGTAAACGAAGAACTGCCGAACGTGGCATCGGTGAACAAACTTTCTTGGAACAAAAATCCGAATGCGACAATCGCCGCTTGAGAGCCGTCGAGGCTTTCCCCGTTTTGATCGACGATTTTATCTCCGTTTTTGGTAATTTTGCCTGTTTTCGTCACGATAAAGTTATCCGGGACGACAATTTCGCCGTCGACTTCATCAAATGTTGCACGTTGCTCGTAGGAGTAGTCGATTTCCTGCATGTCGCCGTCGGTGCTAACGATGACCGAAAATTTGTAGTCTTTGTTATCGATGCGAACCGCACCGTCTATGCCCACAAAGCCATAGGATTGACTTGTCATTTGTTGCAGTTGTTCGTAGCCCACTTCGCCACATCCGCACGCCAAAAGCAAAATTGCCGAAAGTAACAACGCTACCAATATTTTTTTCATCGTCGTATACCTCCTACTTGATTACGCTTTTTAGCAGCGCGATTAGCGCGAGCAAAACGGGCAGCACAACCGAAAATCCGGTTACAACGTCCGCAAGGCTGTTTGTTATTGTTTGATTTGCTTCGTTTGCCGATTGATTGTATTCGCTTACGATTAGTTTAAGTTGCTCGTACTCGGTTTGAACTTCGGTTTTTTGCGCGTTTGTCAACTCTCCGTACAACGTCAACGCGTGTTTGATATCTTCGAACTTGGCTTCCGCGCCACCGGCGCTTATGTTTTTCACGCTGTTTTTGAACGCGGTTACCTTGTCTTCATCCGAGCCGTGTTGTTGCTCGGTTACGGTTACCGTCATAGTTGCCGTAAGCGAAGGCTTGCTTTTGCTTGTTGCCGTTATGGTTGCCGTGCCTTGCGCCTTTGCCGTAAGAACGCCTGCGGAAGAAACGGAAACAACCGAATCGTTTGAACTGTTCCAATTGACGGCGTTGCTTGCCCCGGCGGGATATGCGCGCACCGACGCTTGATAAGTTTGACCGACGGAAAGCGACAACGTGCTTACGTTCAACGTGATGGATTCGGCATCGACTTCGTTAAGGTTGCCGTAAACGTCGTTATTTGCAGTGAGGCTCTTTACCGAGTTTGCAAGTTGCGTGTCGTCGCCGGAAGAATAGTAGTCCAAACTGTTTACACTGTAAATTTGATAGGCATATTCCGGGTGATCGATGAACGGGTTGCGGTTACCTTGAATTTTTGCAACTTGTTCGTTACGGTAAATTTCCAATTCCGAAGGGGGTTCTTCCAAGTGCCACTTGTACAGAGTATCAAAATCGCCTATGGTTTTGCATTTGCCTGCGCCGTCCACAAATTTCAAACTGAATTGCGTTCCCCAACGGGTTTGAACATACATAAGTATGCGCGCAGTTGCGCCTCTGAAACCTTTGCCGGGGTAGAAAAACCCGCCGCCCGTGTAGCACAAGTTGCCGTATGTTGTGCTTCCGCCCTGCTTGGCAACTTTTGCAGTGGTTTCGCCGAAACTCAAGCTGCCGCGAGTGCTGTTGAGTTGTTGGTCGCACGGGCGAAGGTGATGGGCGTCGCTACCTGCCTGACTGCTAGCGGGGAAAGCTTTGCCTGCGTCTTTGGGCCAAACGTGTTCGCGGTTTGCTCCGTAACTGCTGTACGAACTGACCTGCGTACCCGTGTAGAACAACACCAATTTGCCGGTGGACGGATCGATGTCCGTTTGCCCGTAAATCGATTTAAGTTCGTCATAGCTTGTTAGTTTTTTGTGTGTGGATGTTATCAACTTCTCCAACTGACTGCGCATTGCCGAACCCGTGAGTGTGGGATCGATGCCGTCGTAGTAAGTGCCTGTGTAGGACGAAGTGTAACTGTTGGCGTACGCCGCATCCGGCGTGCTGCTTGGCAAAACAAACGGTAGAGCCGCTGTTATTACAAGTGCAAGCACCAGTAGCGCAATCGCAAAACGATAGCCGCGTTTAACGTTGTTCATCTTTTTCTCCTATCAGTATCGCGTAAATTTGTTTGCAAAACAATGTTTTCGGTCAAAATTCGACGCGGATCAATTTATATTATACAATATCAAAGCAAATATGTAAATAACAAACTTCAGATTTGACACAAATTTGACACAAAAACAAAGATGAAGTCGTTTAGAGTTGCGATAAACACAAACCGTGATTTGTACCAAACAAAAAGGCATCGAGATTATAACAAGCAAAGCCTGAGATTTGTACAAAACATCGGATTTACATTGAACCCGCTTCGAGATTTGCAATAAACAACGGATTGGCAACAAACATGGTTTGATATTTGCAACAAAGAATAATTGAACCGGAACAAACAAAGCCGCCAAGCGTTTTGCCTGCGGCTTTGTGAAAAATCATAACAATATAGCGACGTTACCGAAAACGCCCTAGCGTATATGTCGAAGCGAACATCGATGAAATCAGTCCAAAAGTTTTGCCATGCCCGATACAATCAAGCGTGGCGTGTTTTCAGCGCGTATCAACGTGGCAAACGTATTCGGCATTTACGAACCGATCGAAAGCCGCCGAATTGCCTTGCCGCCGCTCCGCGTACACCCTTACTTTTTTTTGTTTAGCGGCAACATTACCGTAAAATACACTCTACCGTCCTCGTACGTAGCCTTTATGCTGCCGCCGTGAGTTTGGCAAATCATTTCGGCAATGGAAAGTCCCAGTCCGTTGCCGCCGTTACTTTTGTTACGAGATTGGTCCACGGTGTAAAAACGATCAAAAATGTGCGACAGTTGTTCCTGCGTAAGTTCCGAGCCTTGGTTGGAAACGATTAAAACGGCGTGTTTGGAGTTTGCGTCCAAATTTAAACGTACGCCCCCCACCCCGGTGGAATACTTATTGGCGTTATCCAACAAAATGCCAACAAGTTGTTTAAGTTGACCTTCGTTGCCCCAAACCACAACATCACTGGCAATTTCGTAAGTGAAACTTTTTTGATTTTCGTAAAAAACGGCATCGTAAGTCAATGCGGTTATGCCAACACAGTCGGAAAAATTTGTTTCCTTCATGGGGACTTGCAATCCGTCGTCGCTTTTTGCCAAAAACAGCAAGTTTTGCACTAATTCCGCCATACGCTTGGATTCCGCACGAGTGTTGTTTATCCACTTCATTTGGCTTTCCACCGTGTCAGATGCGTGCGAAGCGATTATTTCGTTGTTAGCCATAATAACCGAGAGCGGCGTTTTAAGTTCGTGCGAAGCGTCGGCAACAAACTGCTTTTGCTTATTCCAACTCTCTTCCACCGGTTTAAGTGCCATGTTTGCCAAAAGTTGACTGATGAGCATGTACGCAAGCAAACCAAACAGCAACACGGCAATTGCCCACACCATGTACGGGACCATTGTGTTTTGCGAAGCCGAAAGGTCGTTTAGGGCAAGGACGAACGTATCTCCGTCCGTGCGCGCCAGATACTTTATCGCGCCGTATTGAGTGAACTCCACACCGGATGTTTTTCCTCTTGCAGCAATTCTTTTTGTGTTGCTTTCTATTTTTATACTATCAAACGTAAAACTTTTGCCCACAAAGGAGGAAATTTCGCCGCTTTTTACGTTGTAATGCACAAGGGCGATATCGTCGTACATATCGATTTGAGAATAGTCCTCGGCAGATCCTGCGTATACAAGCGCCATTTTGAGTCTGTCCTCACGTTGCTCGTCAATGCGGGAATAGCCTACCATAAATATCAAAATTATGGCTATGATAAAAACCAACCCCAGCGACAGTACGTTTATCGCAACAATTTTTTTGCGCAAAGAAGATATCACTTTTCAGTCTCCAAATAGTAGCCCAGCAAACGCTTGGTCATTATCGTCATCTTGCTGCCGATAAAATACATCTTTTTGCGCAAAAAGGACATATATGCCTCCACGTTGTTTTCCGTAATATCCGAATCTAATCCCCAAACTTTGGAGATGATGGCTTCTTTGCCGATAACCTGCGTGTGGTTTGATAGCAGCATTTTCATAATTTCGTACTCTTTTGCCCCCAGCGAAACCGTTTTTTGACCGCAGGAAAGCGTGTAGTTTGCCGTTGACAAGGTCAAATCGCCGTAGGATATGCTGTCGAAAACAAGTTCGGACTGCCTTCTGGAAAGAGCGCGAACGCGCGCAAGCAATTCCTCCGAGGCAAACGGCTTTGTCAGGTAGTCGTCCGCTCCGCAGTCCAAGCCCTTTACCCTGCTTGACACTTCGTCCTTTGCCGTGAGCATAAGCACCGGCACCATGCACTTGTTTTTGCGAAGTCGGCTTACAACCTCGAATCCGTCCATATGCGGCATCATCACGTCCAAAACAATCACGTCGTAGTCGCCTTTTTGCGCGTAGTAGTAGCCGTCTTCGCCGTCGTAAACCACGTCGGCAATAATTTTGTTACGCCTGAACAATTCTCCCAAAGCGTCGGCAAGGGAAACTTCGTCGTCCACTACCAATACTTTCATTTTGCACCTCTCATCGTTATAGTTAAAATCATAACCGCTTTTATGCGATTCCGCTCGTCCGAACGCGTGTTCGGCGCGGCAAAACAACAAACGAACAATAGCACGTTTTGCCGCAAGCACATGTGTCATAACATATATAATATTTTACACTTAAAAGAAACTGAACCGTATCGATTTTACACTTTACGGCAACAATGATACAATGCGAAAAACATTTTTTAACAAAAATTTTGCGTTGGGCATCCTTACGCTGTTTGTTGCCGTTACGGAACTGGTTTGCATTGCCGTGTATCCGACGGAATTTTCCGCAAGCAATTTGGTTTACTACACCGTGCTTAGCAACATTTGCGCGTTGTTTTGCTGTGTGTTTGTTTCCGTGCGCGCGTTTCAAAACAAAATCGGCAACTTTGAAAACGACCTACTGTTTTGGACGACTTGCCTGACGACGTTTACGCTTACCGTGTGCCTTATCGGCGGAGCATTTATGCCGGGAGGCTACAAGCAATTGTTTTTTAGCGGGACGGGCTTTTTTTGCCACTTCTTATGCCCCGTGAGTATGATTGCCGTTTTGATTGCCTTCGTGCCGAGAGTTGAACGCAGAGGGCCCATATATGCGTCGATTTGTACCACCATGCTGTACGGCACGGCAATGTACCTATTAAACGCCGTCGGTGCGATAACGGGACCGTACTTCTTTTTTGAGGCGCGCCGTCTTTCCACCATCAAATGCGTGATTTACGCTGCTTCTCTGGTGTCGCTATCCGCAGTTACGACGCTGATTTTGCATTTGTGCAGAAAGCCACAAGTCAATCAAAACAGGGAATAGCCTGCACACGCCGTATGCCGATAAAAACCAACCCGAACATTGTTCGATTGCACGCATACGAATATGCTGTTTTCGGTGCGAATATATCGTCAGTCGGCAATAAGTTTGTTTGCCAATTCCACCACTTGATTTGCCGTATCCGCCAAATACTCCGCGCCGTGTTCCAGCAAAAACTGTTTGGTTTTGAAGCCCCAAGTTACCGATATACACTTGACGTTGGCGTTTTGCGCGGTTTGAATGTCCACCTCGCTGTCGCCGCTATAAAGCGAATGTGCGGCATCGATGCCGAGCTTGTTCATGTAGTCGATAAGTTTGTGCGCGTTAGGTTTGGTTATGCCGTCGGCAGTAGTTCCGAAAACAACGTGAACGGCGTCTCCGAAATAGGTTTTGCACAACTTGCGCGCAAAATTTTGGTCCTTGTTGCTGTACACCGCAACGATAAAGCCGCTTTTTTCCAAGTCGGACAACATTTTTTCTATGCCCGGATACAGGCAGGTTTGGTCGTTGCAATGCAAGTTGTAGTAGTAGCGTTGAAGTTCAATCGCCTTATCCACCAAATCGGCATGTTGACTGCCCACCGCACGACTGCACAAAACACGAACGCCGTTGCCAACCATGTTTTGCACTTCGGCAACGGAAAACGTGGGAAGACCGAGTTCTGTCATGGCGTAATTTACGCTTGCTGCCAAATCCCCTATGGTGTTAAGTAAAGTTCCGTCCAAATCAAACGTGATAAGTTTTTTCATAGTTCTACCTTCGTAATTTAAAAGTTGACTTGTATTTATATTTATATTTATTAAGGCGCATTTTGCATAAAGAACGATTTAGCAAATCGCGCCGCAAAGTTTTTTCCGTTATTGTTGTGACAAATTTGCCACTATTACGCCATTTATTTTACGACTTTTGCCAAACCGCCGACGGCTGTTTCCCTGTAATCGGCAGAAATATCTTTGCCCGTTTGGTACATTGCCGCAATCACCGTATCCAACGATACTTTGCGACTGTCCGCCAAAAACGTTGCAAGGCTTACCGCATTGATGGCACGCATTGCGCCGACGGCGTTACGCTCGATACACGGAATTTGCACCAAACCGTTTACAGGATCGCACGTAAGCCCCAAGTGATGTTCCAACGCCACTTCGGCACTGTACTCGATTTCGTCCAACGACATTTCGTTAAGTTCGGCAAGCGCAGCCGCAGCCATTGCGCACGCCGTGCCGATTTCCGCCTGACAACCACACTCCGCACCGGAAATCGAAGCATCGGTTTTTACCAAATTGCCTATTATTCCGGCAGTGAGAAGGGCGCGAATAATTTGCTCGCGGCTAAATCCGTTTGCTTCCGCCTCGAAGCGAAGCACTGCAGGGATTACGCCAGACGAGCCGCAAGTGGGCGCGGTTACAATCGTGCCGCCCGACGCGTTTTGCTCGCCTACGGCAAACGCATATGCCGAAACTATCCTGTCGTCGTGCGTTTGCTCGGTTTCCTTTTTATACACGTCGCTATACAACGCTTTTGCCCTGCGAACGACGTTAAGCCCGCCCGGGAGAATACCTTCGGCGTTAAGTCCTTCTTCGATTGCCCTGTTCATAACGTTCCAAACGTCGGACAAATAATCGGTAATATCCGAATTTTCAAAACGCAAAGCATATTGCCACAAACGCAAACCGTTTTGTATGCAGTATGCCTTTATTTGCTGAAACGTGTTGTGAGGATAAACGTCTTCGCCAAAATTTATCGTGTCGCCGGCAACCAAAATGTCACCGCCGCCGATGGAAAATATTTGCATCTGCCCGATGACGTTGTTGCTACCGTCCAATGCGACAAATTGCATCGTATTGGGGTGTATGCAAAGGGATTTTTCGTCAAAAACAACGGTGAGGTTGCGGCTGCCGAACACCGTTTTAAGCGCCCTGTCCGTGCCGTGACCTTTGCCGGTTAGCGCAAGCGAGCCGAACAGCGTAACTACGTACCTATCCGCGCCGTCGTAACTTGACAAAAACAATTGCGCCGCTTTTGCCGGTCCCATTGTGTGAGAAGAACTGGGACCAATGCCGACTTTGTAAATTTCCCGTATGCTTTTCATTTTTTATTCTCCCAAATAACGGTAACGGGACCGTCGTTGACCTGTTCTATGGTCATATCCGCGCCGAAAATGCCCTGCTTTGTCGTTACGCCGTGGTTTTGGATTGCTTTTGCCGCGGCAAAATACAGTTCGTTAGCTCGATCGGGATTTTCCGCTCCGAAAAAACTAGGGCGATTGCCGCAGGATAAATCTGCCGCCAAAGTAAATTGAGAAATTAACAACACTTCGCCACCGACGTCGGCAACGGACAAATTCATTTTGCCGTTTTGGTCGGCAAAAATACGCAACTTGCACAGTTTTGCGGCAAACGCATTGACAGAATCGCCAGGATCGCCCTTTTCGACGCAAAAATACACTGCCAAGCCTTTGCCTATTTGAGAAACCAATTGCCCGTCTACGGACAAACTTGCGCTTTTTACACGTTGAACGACTGCTTTCATTGCCAACCCCTAACTTATTTACGCACGGCAAACGTATGTACCTATGCTCATTTGTAAATGTGACGATATATTTTTTCCAAGTTGCGGTACATTTTTAGGTAAACGTTTTTGTACAAGTCATCGTAGACGGCAACTTCTTCGGGTTGCGGCAAAAACTCGTCGGTAAAATGCACCATTTGTTTTACAGCCGTTTGCACGTCGTCAAACACGCCGCACGCCGTGAACGTTGCAATTGCAGCACCCAAACCGCTTGTTTCGTAGGTTTGAACTCTACGCACGGGACGATTGAACACATTGGCGGCAATTTGGCACACCACGTCGCTTTGGCTACCCCCTCCGGAAACGGAAATATACTCTATTTTTTGCTTACCGCGCTTTTCCATGCGCTCCAAGCCTTCGCGCAAGGCAAAATCCAACCCCTCGATAATTGCGCGGTACAAATGTGTGCGCGTGTGAAAATCCGAAAAGCCGACTATTGCGCCCTTGGCTTCGGGATTGGTCAATCCTGCCTGCCAAAACGGCTGCAACACCAGTCCTTCGCAACCTGCAGGGATGTTTTTGATTTCCTCGTTTAGGTAGTCCTCGGCAATTTTGCCTTCCTTTTCCGCCTTTTCCACCAAATCCTTGGCAAACTGCTCCTTAAACCAACTAATCATCCAATATCCGCGGAAAATTTGCACTTCGGGATTGTAGTATTGCGGCAAAACGGCGGGATATGCCGGCATAAACGGCTCGGGTTCAAAATAGTCTTTTGTGGAAAACTGCACCGAACAACTCGTTCCGAACGAGACGCTTGCCACGTTTTTGTTCAAACAACCGACGCCCAAGGTTTCGCAGCCTTTGTCCGATCCGCTTGCGTAAACCGCAAGCCCTTCCGGAATGCCGCTTTGCTTGTGTGCCTCGGCGGACACTTTTCCAAGCACTTCGCCTGGATCTACGACGGGAATCATCATGCTGAGAGGTAAATCGTACACGGGGAAAGTGAGTCCCTTTTCCGTAAGCCACTTTTTGTTCTTGTAGTCAAACGGAATGTGCCCTATCGTGGATGCAACGGAATCGCACAGGCTTCCTGTAAGTTTATAGTTTAGGTATGCGGATATTTGCACCACGTGCGTAACCTTTGCCCAAACCTCCGGTTCGTTTTGTTTTACCCAACTGGGTTTAACTTTGCGGCGAACGGCGTCAATAGAGCGCATTACGCCTGCCAAACCGAACGCAAAGCGTTGAAACGCAGGCAATTTTTTGCCTGTGTCCGCTTCACGCTGGTCGCACCAAATTATCGTGCGACGTACCGGTCTGTTATCCTTACCCAAAAGCACCGACGTATCGCGGAAGGTATCCAACGTTACGCCTATAACCGACGAGAGCAATTCGGCGTGATTTTGTGCCAAATTTTGCGTGGCTTGGCACAAAACGTCCCAATACATGTCGGCATCTTGCTCAACGTAGCCGCTTTTTTCCGAGATATACGGCGGATATTTGATTTTTTCCTTGGCAAGAATTTCACCTTTGTCGTTAAACACGATTGCGCGCAAACTTTGCGTGCCGACGTCGATTACCAACACATTATTACTCATTTATTCCTCCAAACGTTTGCAAAAGCAACCTTCCATGCGCCTGCGACGCACGCAAAACCTCAACGATTTTCAAACGCAGACAATGCGCGCCGTGACGTTATTCTCTATTCCGTAATATTATAGTAGAACTCAAAAACAAAGTCAAGCGTAGTTGGTTTTGCGTTTGAATTTTCGTATCCGACGTCGGTCGGCACAAATTACGACAAAACAAATCCGAAATGACGGCATGCCTACTCTTTGCACGTGCCTTATGCAAACATATCTTACGGACGCAATTACAAAACAAACCCGATTGAAATAAAATCGAAAACTTGGCACAGTTTTGTCCCAAAACCGCAATCATAACAAACATTTTACAATTGTTTTTGCCGTAAAACGGGCAAATTTAATTAACAAAATCGGCAAACGGTGATATATTGAAAAATCGCAAAAGCAAAATACACAAAATACGACGCCGCAAAACTTTGTTGCGGCAAAAATCGACATTTATGCACACATACGTACCTCAAAACCCCTCTGCCGAGGCGGAGACTCATCACAAAAAAATGACGCAAACTTCGGTTGTTAAGTTGGTTATCGAATTGGGCATTCCAACTACGATTTCCATGCTTATTACCAGTTTGTACAACATGGTGGACACCTACTTTGTAGGCAGCGCAGGCACAAGCGCACAAGGCGCGATAAGCGTTTTGTTTACGTTACAATCCATAATACAAGCCGTCGCCTACATGCTGGGACACGGCTCGGGAACGCACGTATCCAAGGAACTTGCCGACGGCGACGTTAAAGCCGCTTCCAAGTACGTTTCCTCTGCGATATTTTTGGGCAGCGCGTTCGGCATTGTGTTTTTGACGTTCGGGCTGATTTTCATTGCGCCCTTTATGCGCCTGCTAGGCTCTACCGAAACCATTTTGCCCTACGCCAAAGACTACGGAATGTGGGTTTTAATCTCCTGCCCGTTTTTGATTTGTTCGTTGATTTTGAACAACAATTTGCGCTACGAAGGCAAAGCGTTTTACGCAATGATAGGGCTTGTTTCCGGCGCGGTTATCAACACGGGATTGGACTATCTTTTTGTGATCGTTTGGAATATGAACGTGTTCGGCGCGGGACTGGCAACAGCAATATCCCAAGTGATTAGTTGCGTGATATTGTTCGTGATGTACGCAAGGCACGCGCAAAGCAAAATATCCCTTAAGTACGTTACGAAAAACGTAAGGGAATACCTTTCCATTTTCAAAAACGGTTTGCCGTCGCTCATCAGGCAGGCGCTGAACTCAATTTCGTCCGGATTGCTGAATAACCTTGCGGGCATTTACGGCGCACAAATCGGTCAAGCCGACGCCACTATCACCGCAATGGGAATCGTTGGCAAATACTCCAACTTCGTGATGTGCGTTGGCATGGGGATAAGTCAGGGCTTACAGCCGGTAGCATCATATAACTACGAGCTGAAACTGTACAAAAGAGTGCAAAAAGCACTTTTGATGACGTTGCTTATGGCGTTTTGCGGCGTGGCGGTTTTGTCGCTGCCGGCAATAATCTTTCCGCAATCCATTGTGCAAGCGTTCCAAAAGGACGCCGCCGTTATAGAAATAGGCACGCCTGCCCTTCGGTACGCAATGATAGGTATGCTGTTCACGCCGGTGTTCATTCCGCTAAACATGATGCTGCAAAGCATACGCAAGGCAGGCATCGCTTCATTTTTGGCACTACTTAGAAGCGGTTTGATTTTCATCCCGACGTTGCTTGTAACCTGCGCCGTTTGGAAGGTTGTAGGCATACAAATTGCGCAACCGTTGAGCGACGTTATTACGGCGGTAATCAACCTGCCTGTGCTGATTGTGTTTTTGACAAAGAAACACGAAGACGATCTTACCGATGTAAAAATCAACGAGCAAAACGCCATCGCAACTGTAAGCAAGCAATAGCGACAGCCGTCAAACGATTGAACAAAACCGATTTTTGCAGTGTGTGAAAAACATAAAGCCGTTTACAAAAAAACAAACGCGACTGCCTTCAAATCCGTAAGACAATCAACGATACAAACGATTGAACAAAAATTTTCTATCCGTTGCAATGCAAACCAAGTGGCGCAAATGAACAAAGGGATTCACTCCTCATAGCCAATTACCGAAAAGACGACTTTTCGGCACGAAACGTTTTTGCGGAAAAGAAATCGCCGCTTGTCGGTGTGTTGTTTGAAAGGTAAACACCATCGCGAAGGACGTACTACAAAAGAGTTTAACACGGCAAATAATAATCGTTTAGCGCAAAATTTAGTTATATGAAACAGAATTTTCAAACAAAACAAGGGGCATTGCATAAGCAACTGCCCCTCTTTTTTGCCATTATCGGCTATTTTGCCGGGTATGCGGCGTAATTTACACCGTTTATCGTAACGTTATAAAGCGACGCGCCCAAAGCCGCCTTGATAACTTGGACATTTTTGCTGTAAGTACCGTCGTAAGTTACGGCAAAATTTTTAGCATCGACGTTTGCCGCCTTGTCGCCGTAAAACACGTAGGCGTAACTTTCGTTGGCGTGCAAAACCACTTCGCCGCCGCTAATCGTCAAATTGCAAAGATTTTCCGCACTGCCGCCTTGCTTGCGAAGGTAAAACACGTACTTTGCCGCTTCGATTTTGCCGCCGCTCATACAAAATGACGATGCGCCGCTGTCCGAATCCACGCACACCGCGCCGTAACTTGCGCCCAAGTCGTCCACGATGTGACCGCCGTTCATACGGAACGTGCCGCCAAACGTTACGTCCACTCCGCCAAAGTTTCCGCCGACGATTGTGCCGCCGTTAAGCACAAATTCTCCTCCTTGAGCCACAACGCCGAACGAAGTTGTTCCGCTACCGCTCAACTTTTTAGACTGTCCGTATATCGTTCCGCCGAGCATTGTAAGTTTTGCCTTGTTTACCACCAAAACGGTGTAGCCGTTGGTTTTTTCGGCGCGATTGCCTATATAACCGGTGTTTGCCGCACTGCTATCGACGATTTTTACGTCTTCGCCGCGAACGCATACCGTGTAGCCCCAAGACGTATTTTGCGCTTCCAATCCGTAGCCGTTAAGGTCCAAAGTTACGTTTCCGCGTAGCACCGCTTGCCGCCCCACAACGGTTTGAATAAGTTTTACCGTGCCGCCGTTTGCCGCATCGTAGGTTGCCCTTGAAAGCGACTTGTACCTAACTTCCGTGCCGTCGCTGTTTGTTACCGCAGCCACGTACGGATATTTGGCGTATTCAGACGCATTTTCCGCAACGGTATACTTGTAGGTATCGTCGGCGTTATCAGCCTGCACGAATCCTGCTTTCCACATCTCCACCGAAGTGCCGTGAGTGAACAATCCGCCACCCAGCACGTACACGCCGCCACCTGACAACGCACCGTAAAAACGACCGCCGGTAACGGTGATAAAGCCGGAATTGGTTATTGCCGTGCCGATTGAGGAATACGCCTTTGTGTTTTGAACATCTCCTATTACGCCCGAGTTGTTTATTGCGTAGGTATCGCGTCCCCGCGTCCCGTTGTCGTCGGCATAGGCTTTAAGTTCGGTATCTTTTATCAAACCGATGTTACCTCCGTTTACCAGTGCGTAGTTATAGAACGGATAGGAATCGTCACGCGAGTGAAGAACGCAATTGCTGATTGAAGTTATACTGCCCCTGTTTAACAGCGCAACGCCGTAACTGTTTACCACGTCAAAAGTTACGTCCTCAACCGTGCCGATACTGCCCTTGTTGCACAATGCGGCAAATTTATCCACGCCGTCGCCGAACGTAGTATCCTGCGTGGTTGCCGAAATCGTGCCGTTTTTGACAAATTGCAGCGTACCTAGGTTCAAAATAAGATATTCGGTATGAGTGGGTTCGTCAAATCCGCCCTGCGCGCCGCTTATCGTTTTGCCGCTTAAGTCCAAACCGATGTTTTTGTCTTCGGCAACGATAAGCACGTCGGCAAAAGTTATGTCGGTAAGCAACTTTACCGTATCGCCTACGGAAGCATTTTGAATAGCTTCACCTATGGTTTTGTAACCTTTGCCGTGAACTATGCGCACTTGACAAGTTGCCGTCAAAACCTCGTCCGAAGGGATTACAATCGTCCATTCGTCGATAATGTCGTGGCACACGGCACACTTTGTTTGAATTTTGCCGCTTTCTTCGGCGGTTTCGCTTTTTAAGATAGTTTCGCCCTTGACGTGCGGCAACGTTGCAATTTCCGCGCAGCCTTCAACGGCATTACACACCGAACATTTTTTGCCACTTTCGCGCCCTTTTTGCGTGCAAGTCGGCTCGACTTTTTCTATACATACCCACTTGTGGGAGGACCGTTCCAACGGCGTGTCTACTTTGTAGCCGCAGGTTGTACACTCCACATGCTTGTTGCCGACAGCCGTACAGGAAGAAGCAACAATCGTTTCCACAAGGTTATGCACATGCTCGTTGCTTGTAACTTTGTTGTCAAAAACACTTACGCCGTTGTCGTCATAAATATGTTGCTCAAATTTGCCGCCGTCGGAAAAATCGCCTTTTGCTCCCAAAACGGCAGCAACCTCGGTTTTGGTTTGATTGAAGAATGATTCGTTAGTAGCGACAAATTTTCCGACCGAGAATTTTTCTAATTTGCCAACGAAGCCGTGTTCGTAGTAGCAATGCGTTTCGGAAACGGCTTCTACGACAAGCGTCATAACAAAGTCGTAGTGATGAACGGTGTCCTGCGGAGCGTTTACGTTGAGCCTGCCTCCGTTGGTTCGGATTGTTACCGTTTGAGGGCTTGCACCGCCAACGTAGGTGACGTTTAGTCCTGCGTTGTCGCCAACGTCCACGCCCGTGGTCAAGTTGTCCGTAGGCTTGGTGTAGCCGTTCTCCAAGTAGTTGCTGTACACCGCACTTACTGCCTGAGTTTTTTCGGTTATTTGCCACAACGCAACACCGCTTTGCTCCCCTTTGGGCGCGCTGTTAGGAATGTAGGTAACCTTGTTGTTTTTAAGATAAACAAAACAATTGTTTACGCTATCCCACAATATTTTGTTGCCCGTTGCGGTCGCTTTGATTTTTTCCACGTCAAAACCGTCGCCTTTGACGATTTGCAACGCTTGGTGCATGGTTTGCGGTTTTTGCGTGACCGAACCTGCCGCAACCGACTTGTTAAGCGAGTTGATAAGCGAAATATCCTTTACTTCGTCCGCCTTTTTCACAACGCTTACGAACGTAGGAATAAGCACTCCTGCCAAAATCGCCATTACGGCTATCACGATAACAAGTTCTACAATCGTAAAGCCGCGCTTTTTTGCTTGTGCCATACTTTGTTCTCCTTATTTGTATTTACGCAATCGGCAAGTGTTATCTTGCAAAATCGCTAAAATTGCCACGATTACGATATGCGCCGATTTCCGCAAATATCCCATTCGGCAGACAGGCAACCGCATTTGCTGCAAAATTCGGATTTGCATACCAAAGCAAACTGCGTTTGATTGAACTTATGTTCAGATACATGCATCAACGATATTACCTGTTACATACACTCGCATGACAAAATTTGTCGAAAAGAAGCAAAATTTCGCAAATACGCCAATGAAATCGGTTCTATCGGTTCATGTGCCGTGTCGATTGATATTTTATGACTGTGGACATTGCGTAGTTTGTTACACGACTACAAGGTGTCCGTTCCCACAGGCGTAGCCTGTTCAATTTGTTCGCGCGCAAAGTAGGCAGATGGTTTGAACAATAGACAGCACAAAACCAATTACTATCAATAAGGAACAAACGTAGAACACGAACCTGTAAAGCCGCCTTCGGCGGTTTCGACAAGCTCAATATGACATATTGAAAGCCATCGATGAGAGATCTGACTGACGAAAACGTCAATACAAACAATACAACAATCCCAACAATTAAATATTTTTGAGTGCTACTGCAACAAAAAAAAGCCCGAAAGGCAAATTGCCCTTCGGACTTAGTTATTCGGTTGTTAGGCTGTTACTTCGCGTTTTTAGCAGCCTTTTTTGCCTTATTCTTTTTGATTGCGCGAGTGATGAGTTTTTGAATTTCCACAATAGGAATAATGGAAATTGCCAAGCCCAAAGCGATTACGTACTCGGTAAAGTCGATGATGGCTTTACCGTCGTGAGCAAACCCGAAGAAGGAGTTGACGCCCGGGATGAACAACACTGCGGTTGTAAGCACAAGCGAACTTATCATGGACAGCCACAACAGTTTGTTGTGCGTTTTGAGAGTAAATATACTCCTGTTTTGGCAGCGAACGTTGTACGCGTGGAAAATTTCCGCCATAGACAACGCCAAAAACGCCATTGTGGAGCCTTGCTTGTAGGCAAGTTCTTCGCCCTGCGGCAAACCGATTGTGTGACCGATAAAGTATGCGCTCAATGTGATAACTGCAAGAATAATGCCGTGGAACACCACGTTGAAGCCCATTCCGCCGGCAAAAATTCCTTCGTTTTTGGGACGAGGAGGACGGCTCATAATGTCGTTTTCGGCAGGTTCTACTCCCAATGCGATTGCAGGCAAACAGTCGGTAACAAGGTTTATCCACAATAGGTGAGATGCTTCAAGCAACGCGTATCCTTTTGGCAAGAACAAACTGGCCACAAACACCGCCACCACTTCGGCAAGGTTGCTGGAAAGCAAAAACGCAATTGCTTTGCGAATGTTGTCGTAAATACGTCTGCCTTCGCCCACTGCCGTTACGATTGTTGCAAAGTTGTCGTCGGCAAGCACCATGTCCGCGGTGGACTTTGTTACATCCGTACCCGTGATGCCCATGCCTACGCCGATATCGGCGGATTTGATACTGGGAGCGTCGTTTACGCCGTCGCCCGTCATTGCGCAAATTTTGCCGAGTTTCTTCCAAGTGTTTACAATGCGCACTTTATGTTCCGGTTGAACACGAGCATAAACCGAGTAGTTGACGATTTGTTTTTCAAACTCTTCGTCGCTCATTTCGTCCAGTTTGCTGCCCAAAATCGCTTGGCTCGGATCGGTTATGATACCCAATTGCATTGCGATTGCAACTGCCGTGTCGATGTGGTCGCCGGTTATCATTATGGGGCGGATACCCGCGTTGCGGCACTTCTCTATTGCGCCGATAACTTCCGGACGCACGGGGTCGATCATTCCGCACAAGCCGATAAACACCATGTCTTTTTCGATTGCGTCAGGCTCTACGTTTTGCGGAAGAACGTCGTAAAACACCTCTGCCGCGGCAAGAACACGCAACGCTCTGTTTGCCATATCCTTGTTGGCGGCAAGCGCAGTCGAGCGGATTTCCTCCGTCATAGGGACGATTTCGCCGCCGATGAGCGCTTTTGTGCAACGCGCGATGATTTCGTCCGGAGCGCCCTTTGTGTACTGCACTACGCCGTGTTCGCTTTGGTGCAACGTGGACATCATTTTGCGCATGCTGTCGAACGGGGCTTCGGCAATGCGGGGCAAATTTTTTTCCGTTTCGCCTTTATTTAATCCCAAAGTATACGCATAGTTGACCAATGCGCACTCGGTAGGTTCGCCCACGGCCTCACCGTCGGTAAGTTGAGCGTCCGAGCAAAGCGCCATTGCTTGGGCAAGCGTTTGAGTATCCGTGCCGTAAACGTCCACAACCGTCATTTTGTTTTGCGTAAGCGTGCCGGTTTTGTCCGAACAAATGATTTCGGCACAGCCGAGCGTTTCCACTGCGGTAAGCTTACGAATAACGGCGTTCTTTTTGGACATGTTGGTTACGCCCAAACTTAAAACAATTGTAACTGTTGTTGCAAGACCTTCCGGGATTGCCGCAACCGCCAAGCCGATTGCAACCATAAGCGAGTGCATAATCGTGTCGAACGCCAATCCGTCGCGGATAAGGTTGATACCGAACATAACCACGCAAATGCCCAAAACCATGTACGTAAGAACTTTGGACAATTGGGACATTTTGATCTGCAAAGGAGTTTTTTCCTCCTTAGCTTCAGCAAGAACGTTGGCAATTTTGCCCATTTCCGTTTGCATTCCGACGGCAACCACAACGGCGCGGGCGCGTCCGTAAGCAACCGAACTGCCCATATACAACATGTTTTTGCGGTCGCCCAACGCCACTTCGCCATCGATTGCGTGTTCGAACTTATCCACGGGGACGCTTTCGCCGGTCAACGCCGCTTCCTCCACTTTTAAGCTTGCGCATTCGATTATGCGGCAGTCGGCAGGGATTGCGTCGCCTGCTTCCAACAGCACCACGTCGCCGATTGTCAAATCGCAACTGTTGACGTGCATCATTTTACCGTCACGCAGCACTTTGCATTGCGATTCCGTCATATTTTGCAACGCTTCGATTGCCTGCTCGGCTTTGCTTTCCTGCACGACGCCCAAAATTGCGTTTAACAAAACAACCGCGCCGATGATGATAACGTCGGCAAAATCCGACACCGACGTCGTTTCGCCGGCAGAACTTTTTTCCCACAAAGTTACTGCCAAGCTTACCACTGCCGCAATCATCAAAATGATGATCATCGGATCGGACAGTTGTTGCAAAAACTTTACGATAAGCGGCGTTTTTTTGCCTTCGGCAAGTTTGTTTTTGCCGTGTTTCGCCAAGCCTTCTTCGGCTTTGGCGGCGGTTAGCCCCTC
>CAKRAM010000100.1 GCA_934294965.1 uncultured Clostridia bacterium | reverse complement strand
TCTATATTACGTATTGAACGTGAGACCGATGTGTCAAAAATGATTTGACAAAATAACCAAAAATATAAAAGGAAGTTTGATTTGTATCAAGCTTCCTTTTTATATATGGTCGTCGAACTTTTTGTTCTACAAGCATTTGTAAGACTTTTGAAAAATGTCTGATCTGCAACAATGGCAAACTTCTCAAGCCATGGTAGGAAAAACAAATAATTCCAAAACACAAAAATACAAAATGGCTCTTTGACGGATGCTTTACTTATACAAGCACCCGCCAAATAACTCGCTAAACCTCGGTAAAATGAAAAACTCAACGCCGAGCGGACAGGGGCGTTCGCCAACTTTGCACACGAACCAACGGAAACAGGCTACGCCTGCGTTGCACATTTGGTCGGCTAATATTGTTCCAGCTTTTTCACAAAACTGCGGCGGCGTTTGTGTTGAATGTGGTCAAAACTTTTCCAGCAATTCAAAATTGCGTAGTTATCTTCCAAATTCAAATTGGTTTCCATGTAGTCAAACTTAAAGTCTTCTATGTACTTGGCAATGCTGTAAATCAAAACCGAAGCGATACCCTTGTTTTTGTATTCATTCACCACGCCGATAAGTCCCAAATCCAGCACTTTGGGATGTTTTATGGCTTTCAAAACGCGCGCGATTGCGGGCAGCGTCAGTTTTCCTCCGCTTTTTTGCAAAGCCTCGCCTATTGCGGGGAAGCATAGGCCAAACGCAACGATGTTTTCGTTTTCGTCCAAAATGGCGCAAACAAAGCGTACGTCTACAATCAACTTAAAGTTGGAAATAAGGGCTTTTTTCATATTGTCGGTAAACGGAACCGTACCGTAAATTTGGTTGTAAGTTTCGTCCACCAGCGCAAAAAACTTGTCGGCGTATTTGCGGATAAATTCGCCCGTGCTTTTGCTGTTGTCGAAGTGCAAGTTGTACTTTTTCATCATTTTGGTGGTGATGCGTTCGTAGCGTTCCTGTTCTTCCGTCTTCATTTTCAGCAAACGGTGTTCAAGCCAATCCACGTCCTTGGCGTAGCCGCAGTTTTCTATCAAGCGTTGGTAGTAGGGGTAGTTGTACTGTTCTTCAAATGTAGAAAGGTAGTCAAAGCCGTCTATCAGCAAGCCTTCGCGTTCAAAGTCGGAAAAACCCAGCGGGCCGACAACTTCTTCCATGCCTTGTTGCTTTGCCCAGTTTTCGACGGCGGCAAAAAGCGCATCGGCAACTTGTTGGTTGTCTATGCTGTCAAAACGGGTAAACCTAACGCGTTTTTGTTGCCACTTTTCGTTGGACGCCTTTTGCAGTATTCCCGAAATTCTTCCCACAATTTTGCCCGTTTCGTCGGCTGCCAAAAAGTAAACCGCAACGCACGTGTCGTAGTACATGTAGTTTGGCTTAAACACGTCCATTTCGTCGGCGTAGAGCGGCGGCACGAAATACGGATTGTTTTTGTACAGTTCCAATGGAAAATTTACAAATTGTTTTTGCTGCTTGCGAGTTTTCACTTCAAAAACGGTAACTTTCATATGTTCTCCTTTGGTGGATGTCGATAGTAGTGCATTTTGCACCGAGCAATGTAAACGGCAAAAGTAAACCAAAAGTAAATAAAAGTGAAATGTTGAATAAATTAAAATGTTTTGTCCGCATTTTTGCCAAAATGTGACAAAATTAGGCGCAGTAGTGCCGCCCCGACAAAATCGACTTCGCTTGTTCGTGTGCCGCGCTTGTTATTAGCAGTTTGCTTTTGATATTGCAATGCCAATTACTCTCAACGAGGAACAAGCGTAGAATACGAACGTGCGAACGCCGTTGCACGTCTGGTCGGAACGTAAAACAAAACCCGACAAAAACCGACAGCGAAAAACGCAAATTGCTTGACAAAACTTGTCCTAAACGATATTCTTGTACTATGGCTATGTGCGCCCAAATTTCGTTGCAAATTCGGAGCAATCCGTTGGCGGAGGACACCGCCCGTTGGCTTATTTGCACGGAGCAGCCGTCGACCACAAGCAAGCACAAATCTTTTCTTCCACACGGCACTGCCGTAAAAGGTTTGTTTGCAAGCAAGCGTTCGACGAGTCGTTTCGTAACACGCAAAAAGCAATTTGCAAGTTATTTTGCTGCGGCATACGCCCGTGTTCGGGACTTTTTGCAAATTAACTTTTGCCAAGCCGCCGGATAATAACATATAGGAGATAGAAAACGTTATGACAAACAGCAAAAAACGCGGTTTCACGATCATCGAACTTGTCATCGTGATAGCAGTAATTGCAATTCTTGCCGGCGTTCTCATCCCCACGTTTGTATCTGTAATCAAAAAGGCAAATGTTTCCAGCGATACCGCTTTGGTACGCAACATCAACGAGGCACTTGCAGCAGAAGACGTGACGGATAAGCCGACAACGATGAATCAGGCACTTAAGGTTGCCAAGGAATATGGTTTTTCAGTCGAAAAACTCACTCCGCGCAGCTCGGGCGAAATTGTTTGGAACTCCACCAGCAATCGCTTTGCACTTGTGGAAGACGGCAAGGTCGTTTATTCCGCAAACGGAGAACAAATTCCCAACGACGCAACCGTTTGGAAGATTGCTCACGAAGAAAAAGGTTTGGATGCCAAGTACAGCAATTACCTTGCATACGAAGTGGCAGCAGAAACAACTCTTACTGTAACTTCCGGCTTGGACGTAGGTGAAAATACAGGCGTAAACGTAACATATAACGGAACGCAAAACGTTACCATTCGTACAAATGGTGGCACATTGGAAATCAACGCTGAAAATAGTGAAGTGGCTCACTACGGCGCGGCAGATTTTACAAACATTGTGGCAGTTAAGGAAAATTCCTATCACGAATTTGGCGTATCTGCATACGTCAGCATTGCAAAAGGACGTTTCGTTGCGGAAGCAACTGCAAAAGTCATTGAACTTAACGTTGTAAATAGCAGTGTTATAGTTGCAACCGAACAAGGCGCAACAATCGCCGGCTACTCCAAGGGTGCGAATGACGTTACGGTTACCGTAAACGGCGCAACCGTAGAAGTGTCCGAAGTTAAAACCACCGACCAAGTTAAGACCGCATCCCAAAACAGCGCAGTTGTAGAAAACGGTGTTGCAGAAATTAACGGAATTCAATTCAAAGATTTGCAATCTGCATTTGACATTGCAAAGAACGGAGATACAGTTAAGTTACTTGAAAATGTGGATCTCAAATTGACGGTTTCTCTTAAAGACGGAAAGTCAATCACATTGGATGCTAATGGTAAAACTGTAAGCAATACTTCGGACTTGTGGGATGTTCCTAATGAGGATGCGAGCAACTGGAGTTTGATTAGTGGAAGAGCCGGCAGTTTGACTATCACTGGAAATGGATCATTCGTCGCAAAAGCCAACGATTGCTATGCCGTTGATCTTCAAGACGGTGCAAAGTGTGTAATTGAAAACGGCACATTCAACGGTAATATCCATGCAGTTTATGTATATGAAGGAGAGTTGCTAGTTAAAGGCGGAACATATAGTGTTCAACAAAAATATTCTGATGCAAACAAGGCGGACGGATTTGTTTTGAACTGTTATGATGCAAACAGAAAAGCCGGAACGGCAAAAATCAGCGTTACCGGCGGAACGTTCGAAAAATTTAACCCTGCAGATTGTTGGGCAGAGGGGGAACATACCAACTTCTGCGCAAAAGATTATACTGTTGAATCGCGCGAAACTTCTGCTTCCGGCGTAATACTGTACACCGTAGTAAAAGCAAACTAGTTTTGCCAAAACCTGCAACGTTAGCCTGCTTGCAAATCTCATTTGCAAAGCGGTGCCGAGTTGCAAACAGGCGAATCGCGCCTGAAAAATTTATCGTCTTTTATCCGTCGCGGCGGCATTGCCAATGCGACGTGCATAAAAGTCCCTGCCGTTGATGTGTGTGGGCAGGGTGTGCCTAAAATATCGGTGCAAACAGTGCGTCAATATTCGTGGTGGCAGAAAGATGCCCCGTTTCGGAGAAATCCGAAGCGGGGCATTATGCTTTTTAGGTCGGTTGTGCTATTTTTTTAGCGGCAAACTAAAGTGGGGCATCATTTCCTCCAAAGTGTACACTTCAAATTTGTCGTAGTCCTTTGCCAAAACGATTTCAAAATCGCCGCCGCAAAACTCGGTCATCACTTGGCGGCATACTCCGCAAGGCGGGCAAAAATCGCCCTGTCCGATAGGGGTATCCTTGTCGTTGCCGACGATAGCGATTGCCACAAAGTCCCGTTCACCTTCGGAAACGGCTTTGAATATTGCCGTGCGTTCGGCGCAATTGGTGGGGGAAAACGTGGAACTTTCGATGTTGCAACCGCGGTAGATTTTGCCGTCCGCCGTCAGCAACGCCGCGCCCACGTTCCAATGAGAGTAGGGTGTGTACGCCATTTTTTGCGCCTCGTAGGCTTCTTTTACCAACAATTTGTAGTCTACCATTTTGTGTACCTCCGTAAAAACTAATATACTATACAGTATTAGTAAAAAAACATTTTGATTTGATTTTGCAAACCGCGCGCAGATACCGGCTGCTTCCGACATGTCATATTGAGCGCAGGCAAAGCCTGTTTTGTAGGTTTAGTCGATTGTGTTCTTCTTGACCAATTATATACAGTTGTTCGTTGCTTCCCATATGTCATGTTGAGCGGAACGAAGTGCAGTCGAAACATCACCGGGAACGGACACATTGTGAACATCGGTAGTGTGTTGCAATAAACAGTCAATTTTCCATAAGGTCCCTTTCCAGGGGATCCTTCGACAGGCTCAGAATGACGTATTGGGACAGTCGGTCGCATATTATTCAATCGGCTTTGCGAAATTGTGTCGTATGCTTTTCAAATGCCTGCTGTTCCAAATTGTTCGCTTACTTTGCACACGAACTAACGGAACCGCCCTCGGCGGCGAACCGGCGGAACCGCCCTCGGCGGTGGTCGGTTCGGTAGGGACGAATATTGTAATGCAAAACAATTTTGCTGTCAATACGGTTTTCAAATATTTTTTAATTTCGTTTGCCAAATTGAAAAAATCAGTTGACTTGACGATTGCTTTGTGCTATCATAATCAAGCACTTCTATAGAGGGGTGTAATTTTTTGCGTGCAAAAATACGTTTTTTGGCGCAAATAACAGGAGAATCTGAAGCTATGGCAGCGAAAAAAGGTAACAGAGTAAAGGTTGTTCTTGCTTGCACGGAATGCAAACAACGTAACTACGATACTTATAAAAACGGTAAAACCACTACCGACAGATTGGAGTTCAACAAGTATTGCAGATTTTGCAAAAAGCATACCGCTCACAAAGAAGCTAAGTAAGGAGATACGGTAATGGCGGAACAACAAAAAGCAAAAAAACAAGGCAAATTGGGAAGATTCTTTTCCAAAAGCTGGTCCGAACTTAAAAAGGTAACCTGGCCCAATTTCAAAACCGTTGCAAAAAACACCGGCATCGTTTTGCTTGTAGTTTTATTCTTTGGCGTCGTCATCTTCGGCGTGGACGTCGGCTTGACCGCACTTATTAACTTGGCAAAAAAGTAGAGCTATGAGCGAAAATCAAGCAAAATGGTATATCCTTCACACCTATTCCGGGTATGAAAGTTTGGTAAAAAAGAGCATCGAGCAAATGGTGGAAAACGGAAGTTTGCAAGATGTCATTTTGGATATCAAAATTCCCACCGAAACGCTTATCGAGGAACGTAACGGCAAGCGTAAGGCGTACGAAGCCAAAGTTATGCCCTGCTACGTGTTTATCAAAATGGTGTATTCCTCTCAATTGTGGTTTATGCTAACCAACACGCGCGGCGTAACGGGTTTTGTAGGTCCCAACGGTAAGGCTTGGCCCTTGGAAGAGGACGAAATCAAACGCCTGCGTTTGGAAGAACGCGTGGTCAACTTCGATGTGGAAGTAGGGGACAGCATAACCGTTGTTTCCGGTCCGTTTGAAGGGCTTGTGGGCGTTGTGAAGGAAAAGGACGCGTTGCGCCAAAAGGCGCAGGTTCTTTTGAATATGTTCGGTCGCGAAACGTCCGTGGATATGGACTTTGTGCAGATCGAAAAATTGAACAATCCTACCGAGGTTACTTCTGGCAAGGAGTAGTTTCGGCAGTGTTTTTGCCCGCACGCAAAGGGGCTTATCTTTGTGATGGGAGGCGCAAGCATCGTTTTGTGCCGCTATACCACGAATAGGAGGAAATCATTTATGGCAAAAAAAGTCACGGCGGTTGTAAAACTTCAACTTCCGGCAGGCAAAGCCACTCCGGCACCCCCGGTAGGTTCGGCATTGGGCCCTCACGGAATCAACATTCCCGGTTTCACCAAGGAATTTAACGCCAAAACCGCAGACAAAGCAGGACTTATCATTCCTGTAATCGTAACAATCTATCAAGATCACAGCTTCACTTTCATTCTCAAAACTCCGCCCGCACCCGTGCTTATCAAAAAGGCATGCGGCATCGAAAGCGGCAGTGCAACCCCCAACAAAACGAAAGTTGCCAAGATCACTCACGCACAAATCGAAGAAATTGCAAAACTCAAGATGGTTGACCTTAACGCCGCCAGCTTGGAATCTGCTTGCTCGATGATTGCCGGTACTGCTCGCAGTATGGGTATCGTGGTCGAAGGTTAAGGAGGTGCCAAATGAAAGGTAAAAAGTATGTAGACGCACTTAAAAAGTACGATAAAACCAAGCAATACGAAATGGCAGAAGCCATCGAAAAGGCTTTGGAAATCGCTCCCGCCAAGTTTGACGAAACGTTGGAACTTCACGTAAAATTGGGCGTAGACAGCCGTCACGCCGATCAACAAGTTCGTGGCGTTGTCGTTCTTCCCAACGGAACAGGTAAATCCGTTCGCGTTTTGGTAATCGCAAAAGGCGCAAAAGCCGACGAAGCGCAAGCAGCCGGTGCCGATTACGTTGGCGCAGAAGAATACATCGAAAAGATTCAAAAAGAAAACTGGTTTGACTTTGACGTTATGATCACCACTCCCGATATGATGGGCTTGGTAGGTCGTATGGGTAAAGTTCTTGGTCCCAAAGGCTTGATGCCCAACCCCAAGAGCGGCACCGTTACTATGGACGTAACCAAAGCAATCCACGACGTAAAAGCAGGTAAGGTTGAATATCGTGTAGACAAACAATCCATCTGCCACGTAATTTTCGGCAAAAAGTCTTTCGGAAAAGAAAAACTTTTGGAAAACGTTACCAGCATTATGGATGCAATCATCAAAGCTAAGCCGGCAAGTGCAAAAGGTACTTACCTCAAGTCTATTGCAATTGCAACCACCATGGGCCCCGGTATCAAAGTTGCCTACAAAGGCTAAAACACAAATAAATAAACTCTGACCGTTCCTAAGACAGCAAGTGTATAAGTAAATCTTGCCGAGGTACAGCAGGGCTGCAATTGTTTTGCACTCCTACCCTTGTACCCCAATTCGGCGGTGCAAGGGTTTTGTTTATAATATTAAAAGGAGGATAGTTATGCACGAAAAGAAACTTAGCGCAACTCAACTTGCCAAAAGAGACGTTGTGGAAAGCATCAAGGAACAAATCCAAAATTGCCAATCTTTCGTCATCGTGGACTACAAAGGTCTGACCGTTGCCCAAGACACAGAATTCCGTGCCGAATTTCGTAAAAACGGCGTAGAATACAAAGTTCTTAAAAACACTTTGTTCAAAATCGCCCTTCACGAACTCGGATATACGGAGTTTGACGAAGCTTTGAACGGTCCCAGCGCAATCGCTTTCGGTATGGAAGACGCAGTATCTGCGGCAAAAGTTGCTTCGGATGGCATCGCCAAGTACAAGGCAATGCAAATTAAGTGTGGTATGTTCGACAAGAAATTTGCCGATGCCGCAACCGTGGACGCTATGAGCAAAGTTCCTTCCAAGGAAGTTCTTCTTGCTATGTTGGTGTCTGTCTTGTCCGCACCTATGCGCGGATTGGCTGTTGCTTTGAACGCAATCGCCGAAAAAGCCGAGTAGTATATTCGGCTCAATGCCGAGCAATTTCGGCAGCAAAAACCGTCGCGTAAGCGGCAAAATCGCCCTAGGGCATCAAATAAAAATATTATAGGAGAATAAAAATGGATACACAAAAATTTATTGAAGAGATCAAATCTCTTTCCGTTTTGGAACTTAACGAACTTGTTCACGCCATCGAAGAAGAATTCGGCGTAAGCGCAGCTGCTCCCGTAGCAGTAGCAGGCGGCGCAGCAGCAGCTGCTCCCGTTGTTGAAGAAAAGACAGAATTCGACGTAGTTTTGAAGTCTATCGGCGCAAACAAAATTGCCGTTATCAAAGCTGTTCGCGAAGCTACCGGTCTTGGTCTTGTTGAAGCTAAAAACCTTGTTGAAAGCGCTCCCGCAACCGTTAAGGAAGCTCTTCCTAAGGAAGCTGCAGAAGAAATGGCTAAGAAACTTAAGGATGCAGGCGCAGAAGCCGAACTCAAGTAATTTAAGTCAACTTACAAAATTTGCCCCGAACGTGCAGTGCGCACCTTCGGGGCTTTTTGTTTTGCGTATTTCTATATTAACTTTGTTACAATTTTGAATTATCAAACGTGTGTTATCGTTGTAAGTTTTGCGGAAAAATGCGCAAAAAATAGGGCTTCCGAAGAAGTCCAAAAGCGAAAAAATATTTTGATATTTTTTTTATAATATTATGCCCGTAATACTCTTTGACTATTGACACAAAGAGTGATAATATATATTAGTCCGATTTTATGCCCGCAAGGGCAAAATGGTCGACAAAACACGCATTTTTAACGTTTTTTGCCACTTTTTATGCAAATTTCGTAGTTTTTGCGGAAGTCGTCTTGTGTGTTGACTTTTGCAAGCGCAAAATCTTTTGCATATGCAATTTACCGGGCGTATTTTCGCAAGCGATTGCGCCTAAAAACGCAAAGCGGCGGTGCGTTTTGTCGTTCATCCATTCCTTTGGGCGAGGTCAAATAGCCAACCTTCCCCAATAACATACACAAAATTCGGCTACATTGCAACCCTTTTCGCTAAATTTTTTGAAAAATATTTTTGAGGAGTTTTGTCAATGCCACAAGACATCAAAACGGTTATGTACGGTAACCACGAAAGAAAATCCTTTGCCAAAACCGAAAACGTTCCCGATTTGCCCGACCTTATCGAGGTGCAAACGGCAAGTTACAAGGCGTTTCTCGATCAAGGCATTCGGGAAGTGTTCGAGGACTTTTCGCCCATCGAGGACTTTGCCGGCCACTTTCGCTTGGAATTTTTGGATCATCACATCGATCTCACGCCCAAGTATTCCATAGCGGAATGTCGCTTGCGTGACGCTACGTACGCAAGTCCCCTTCGACTGACCGTCCGCCTTACCAACAAAGGCACCGGCGAATTTTTGGATCAGGAAGTGTTCATGGGAGATTTCCCCCTGATGACCGATACGGGCAGTTTTATCATCAACGGTGCGGAGCGTGTAATCGTTTCCCAATTGGTGCGTTCTCCCGGCGTCTATTGCGACGTTTTGAGAGATAAAAACGGCAAACCCGTCTACAATACGACGGCTATGCCCAGCCGCGGCGCATGGCTCGAAATCGAACACGATTCCAACAACAACATCCTTAACGTTCACATCGACCGCAACAGAAAATTACCCATCACGGTGCTTCTTCGCGGAATTTTGCACGACGGAACTGTGGCGGAAAGTCGCAGCGGCAACCGCATTGCCGATCTGTTCGAGTACGATCCCACGTTGTGCCTGACCTATGCAAAGGACGACACGGCAACCGACCAAGAATCGTTGGTGGAAATCTACAAGCGTGTTCGCCCGGGTGAAATTCCCACTGACGAATCGGTTCAAAAAACTTTGAACGACTTGTTGTTCGACGCAAAGCGTTACGATTTGGCTCGCGTCGGCCGCTACAAGTACAACAAAAAACTTGCTCTTGCGGCACGTTTGGCAGGGGTTACTCTCGGCGAAGACGTAAACGTTCGCGTTATTACCTTTTCCAAGTACACTTGCCTCACCGCCGAACAGGCTCAACTTATAGCCGACAGTCAAGTCGTCGAACAAATCAAAATTCTCAACAAGGACGGCAAAACCGTACCCGTACAAGTAAGCGGTAACGCCGACTTCGTTTCTCAAAGCGTAGGTCAATATTTGGATGCCGACGTAACCGTTCCGTTTGAACACGTTTTGCCGGCAGGTACCGAACTTACCGAGTCGCAAGCATTCGACATTCAACAAAGCGGCATCGACAGTGTTCACACGGCAACCAAAATTTGCACGGAGTTGTTCGACGCAACAAAAGCGCAATCCGTTCACGACTACGAAGCCGTTTTGGGCAATCATTTGGGATGTGTGGTCGTTTCTCCCGTCGGCGTGCTTAACGTATACGGTGAAAAGATCGAAGTCAGCGGTCGTGTGCTTGTGGATTTGCCCAAAGCAACCTACGAGGAACGCAAAGGCGACGTACTTGTTTCCGAAGCTGCCGAAATCGCAATGGAAAACGGCTTGAACGTTTACAAGTGCGATAACGCCGGCGTAATCGTTTTGGCAAAACAATGCCCCGCCGTAAAGGTTATAGGCAACAACACCGTGGACGCTCGCATTTACGCATTGACCAAAGACAAGCGTTTCGGCGCAATCGACTTTAAGGCGTGCGGATTATACGAGGCAGTGGACGTTAGCGTATTGGACGAAATTTTGTCCGCGGGACTTTCCGTCGAAGACACCGCGGAAATGCTTCGCGCTCGTCGCGACGACCTTATTTCCAAACACATCACCCGTGAAGATATCATAGCAACCGTAAGCTACAACCTCGGTTTGAAGTACGGCATCGGCACGTCGGACGATATCGACCACTTGGGCAACCGTCGCGTTCGCTCGGTAGGGGAATTGCTCCAAAACCAATTCCGTATCGGTATCTCTCGTTTGGAACGCGTCATTCGCGAACGTATGGCAATTCAAGAGCCGGGCAAGGCTACTCCGCAATCGCTCATCAACGTTCGTCCCGTATCTTCGGCAATAAAGGAATTTTTCGGTTCCAGTCAATTGTCGCAATTTATGGACCAAAGCAACCCAATTGCAGAATTGACTCACAAACGTAAACTTTCGGCATTGGGCCCCGGTGGTTTGAACAGAGAACGCGCAACCTTCGAAGTCCGCGACGTTCACTACACTCACTACGGCAGAATGTGCCCGATAGAAACGCCCGAAGGTCAAAACATAGGTCTTATCACCTCTCTTGCCGGCTACGCTCGCATAAACGAGTACGGTTTCATCGAAGCGCCTTATCGCCGCGTGGATAAAATCCACAACACGGTCACCGACGCAATCGAGTACCTTTCCGCCGACGAAGAAGATAAATACATCATCGGACAAGCCAACGAACCTTTGGACGAACACGGCTACTTTGCTCACGAGCGTGTAACCTGCCGTCGCAAGGACGACATTTTGGAATTCCCTCGCGAAAAAGTGGACTATGTGGACGTAAGTCCTCGTCAACTTATTTCGGTCGCAACCAGTCTTATTCCGTTCTTGGAAAACGACGATACCAACCGTGCGTTGATGGGCTCCAACATGCAACGTCAGGCAGTCCCTCTTATCAGCCCGGAAGCGCCCATCGTTGCAACCGGTATCGAAGCGAAAATCGCTCACGACAGCGGCGTTATGATTCTTTCCAAGGAAAGCGGCATAGTGCTAAAAGCGTCGGATAACAAAATTATCGTTCAAAACGACAACGGATCGCTTTCCATGTACGACCTTAAAAAATTCGTTCGTTCCAACCAAGGAACCTGCGTAAACCAAAAGGTCATCGTCAAGAAGGGCGATCGCGTGGAAAAGGGACAAGTTCTTGCGGACGGTCCTTCCACCGACGGCGGCGAACTTGCACTCGGTCGTAACATCCTTATCGGCTTTATGACTTGGGAAGGTTACAACTACGAAGACGCCGTACTGCTTTCCGAACGTTTGGTGAAGGAAGACCTGTTCACTTCGGTTCACATCGAAGAACACGAAATCGAATGCCGTGAAACCAAACTCGGACCGGAAGAATTTACCAGAGATATTCCAAACGTCGGCGACGACGCTTTGAAAGATCTGGATGAAAGCGGTATTGTTCGTATCGGCGCGGAAGTTCGTCCCGGCGACATTTTGGTAGGTAAAGTTACCCCCAAGGGGGAAACAGACCTCACTCCGGAAGAACGCTTGCTGCGCGCAATCTTCTCGGAAAAGGCTCGCGAAGTGCGCGATACCTCTTTGCGCGTACCCAATGGCGAAGGCGGCATCGTGGTGGACGTAAAAGTGTTCACTCGCGAAAACAAAGACGAACTCGATCCCGGTGTAAGCAAACTCGTTCGTGTATACATCGCGCAAAAACGTAAAATCTCCGTCGGCGACAAGATGGCGGGACGTCACGGTAACAAGGGCGTCGTTTCTCGTATCCTTCCGGAAGAAGATATGCCGTTTATGGAAGACGGAACGCCGCTTCAAATAGTGCTTAATCCGTTGGGCGTACCTTCTCGTATGAACATCGGTCAGGTTTTGGAAGTTCACTTGGGACTTATCTCCAAAATGCTCGGCTGGAAAATCGCAACTCCCGTATTCGACGGCGCAAGCGAAGCGGAAATCCGCAAGTTGTTCGAAGAAAACGGAATGGTTAACCCCAAGACGGGCAAAGTGGACGGTAAAGTTCAACTGTACGACGGACGTACCGGCGAACCGTTTGAAAACCGTGTAACCGTAGGCTACATGTACTACCTCAAACTTATTCACTTGGTCGACGACAAGATTCACGCAAGAAGCACCGGTCCGTACAGTTTGGTTACTCAACAACCTTTGGGCGGCAAGGCGCAATGCGGCGGACAACGTTTCGGCGAAATGGAAGTTTGGGCATTGGAGGCATACGGTGCAGCCAACGTTTTGCAGGAAATTTTGACGGTCAAATCCGACGACGTGGTGGGACGTGTCAAAACTTACGAAGCAATCGTCAAAGGCGAAAACATCCCCGATCCCGGTATTCCGGAATCGTTCAAGGTTCTTATCAAGGAACTTCAATCTTTGGCTTTGGACGTTAAAGTTCTTTCTGCCGACAACGAAGAAATCATCGTTCGCGACAGCATCGACGACGAATCCGACTACAACGAAATTATGCTTGCCGAACAAGAAGAACGCAGACGTCAAATGCACGGCTTGTCCGAAGAGGACGAAATTACCCTGCACGAAGGCGACGAAGGCTCCAAGTTTACCGACGATGACGACGACTTTAGTTTGGACAGCTTGTTCGAAAACGACGAAAACGACGCGATGTCCTCTTTGTTCGGTTCGGACGAGGACGGCAAAAACGCTCCCGCCGACGAAGAAAACTTGGATCAAGGCGGTCTAGACAGTTTGCTTGGCGCGTTGGAAACCGACGATGAAGACGATTTGGATTTGTTTGACGACTCCGACGAAGATGACGAAGACGGCGACGACGAAGAATAATAAGGGAGGTAACGTAAATGAGTGAACAAATTTTAACAGGACAATCTATATCGACGTTGCGTTCCAACACTTTGGCAAGGACGGGCATAATGAACGATTTTGCTTCCATTCAAATCGGCATTGCCTCTCCTGAAAAGATTCGCGAGTGGTCGTACGGCGAAGTTAAAAAATCCGAGACAATCAACTACCGCACGCAAAAGCCGGAAAAAGACGGTCTGTTTTGCGAAAGAATTTTCGGGCCCGTCAAGGACTGGGAATGCCACTGCGGAAAGTATAAAAGAATAAGATACAAAGGCGTCGTTTGCGAAAAGTGCGGCGTTAAAGTTACAAAATCCAAGGTGCGTCGCGAACGCATGGGGCACATCGAACTTGCCGCTCCCGTTTCGCACATTTGGTATTTCAGAGGCACTCCGTCCAGAATGGGACTTATTTTGGATATGTCGCCCAAGTATTTGGAACAACTTATCAACTTCCAAAGCTACGTGGTAATCGATCCCAAACTCAGCGGAATGCAATATAAGCAAATTTTGAGCATGAGCGAATATCGCGAAGCGCAGGCAAAGGCAAAGGAAGATCCGTCCTTGGACTTCCGCGCCGGAACCGGTGCCGAAGCGGTGCGCGAATTGTTGCAAAACATCGACTTGGAAGCCGAAGCCAAGGAATTGCGCGATATTCTTGCAAAAACGACGCAAGGCGCAAAAAAGGTTCGCGCAATCAAGCGTTTGGACATCGTCGAAGCCTTCCGCAAGAGCGGCAATCGTCCCGAGTGGATGATTTTGACCGTGTTGCCCGTGCTTCCTCCCGAATTGCGCGCAATGGTTCCTTTGGACGGCGGCAGATACGCAACCAGCGACCTTAACGATTTGTACCGCAGAGTTATCAATCGTAACAATCGCTTGAAGAAACTTATCGAAATCAACGCTCCGGAAATCTTGATCAACAACGAAAAACGTATGTTGCAAGACGCCGTCGACAGCCTTCTGGATAACAGCCGCAGCAAGCGTCCTCAAACAGGCGCAGGCAACCGCGAACTCAAATCTCTTTCCGGATTGCTCCGCGGCAAGCAAGGTCGTTTCCGTCAAAACCTTTTGGGTAAACGTGTCGACTACTCCGGTCGTTCGGTTATCGTCGTAGGTCCAGAGCTTAAACTTCACCAATGCGGTATCCCAAAGGAAATGGCATTGGAATTGTTCAAGCCGTTCATAATGAAAAAACTTGTGGAAACCAATCAGTGCCACAACGTAAAATCCGCCAAAAAGCGCGTGGAACGCGCCGACGCAAAGGTTTGGGACATTTTGGAAGAAGTCATCAAAGACCATCCCGTTATGCTTAACCGTGCGCCTACGTTGCACAGACTGTCCATTCAGGCATTCGAACCTGTGCTTATCGAGGGTAGAGCAATCAAGCTGCACCCGCTTGCTTGTACGGCATTCAACGCCGACTTCGACGGCGACCAAATGGCAGTTCACGTACCTTTGAGTATCGAAGCGCAAACCGAAGCCAGATACCTTATGCTTGCCGCCAACAACATTTTGAAACTTTCCGACGGCAAGCCGGTTATCTCTCCCACGCAGGACATGGTTTTGGGTTGCTACTACCTCACAACCGTTCGCGGCGACGTGGAAGAAATTTGTAAACGTATGGATTTGTACGACAACGTTCGCAAACAACGCGCTTTGACCGACGAAGAAATCGCAATTTTGCGCGGCGGTCACTATTACAGCAGTTTCAACGAAGCGTCCGAAGCGTACGTCGCTCACGACATCACTTGGCACACCGTCGTTAACATCAAGCAAAGCGACGGCTCCAAAATTTGGACAACCGTCGGCAGAACCATTTTCTGCTCGGCAATTCACTACGACTATGCCGAAGCGTCGGTGGAAAAGGAAGACGAACTTATCGTCGATCCGGAAATCGTCGCCAAGAAAAAGGAAGAGCGCCACACGTTGGGCATCAACCTTGCCCTTACGCAAGATATGGTTCGCGATCCTCAAAAGCATCTTATCGGCAAAAAGCAACTTTCCAAAATCGTGGAAAAATGCTTCAAGTTGCGCGGTACCAGCCCCACGGCCCTCATGTTGGACAACGTAAAGGCTCTCGGCTACAAGTACTCCACAATCAGCGGACTTACCACAAGCGTGTTCGATATGAACATTCCTTCGGAAAAGCAAACCATCTTGCACGAAGCCGAAAAGCAAGTTATCGCAATCGAAAACAACTTTGAAGAAGGTTTGCTTACCGACAACGAACGCTACAAGGCTGTTATCGAAGTTTGGAAGGCTGCCGCAGGACGCGTGGAAAACTTGGTTAAGTACGTAATGGAAGAGGACAACCCCATTTGGATGATGGCGGACTCCAGCGCCCGTGGTAGCATGAACCAGATTCGTCAGTTGTGCGGTATGCGCGGACTTATGAGCGATCCTTCCGGTCGTACAATCGAGTTGCCCGTTAAGGCATGCTTCCGTGAAGGTTTGTCCGTTTTGGAATACTTCATTTCCTCGCACGGCGGACGTAAAGGTCTTGCCGACACGGCGCTTAAAACCGCCGACTCAGGATATCTTACCCGTCGTTTGGTCGACGTCGCTCAAAACGTTATCGTTCGCGAAGAAGACTGTTCGGCAGGCAGCAGACCGCAAGGTATGTGGATAGAAGCCTTCCGCGGTTCGGGCAAGGACGAAATTATCGAAAAATTCGAAGACCGTATCATCGGTAAGTACGTTATCGACGATGTGGTTAATCCGCAAACGGGCGAACTTATTTGCCACGGCGACACGATGATCAATGACGACATCGCAGCCGAAATCGTTAAAGCCGGTATCAACAAGTTGTACATGAGAACCGTCCTCACGTGCCGCAGCGAACACGGCGTTTGCTGCAAGTGTTACGGCTCCAACATGGCAACGGGCAAACCCGTCAACTTGGGCGAAGCGGTCGGCGTAATTGCGGCTCAATCCATCGGTGAACCCGGCACACAGCTCACGATGCGTACCTTCCACACCGGCGGCGTTGCAACCAGCGACGACATCACACAAGGTTTGCCGCGTGTAGAAGAATTGTTTGAAGCACGCAAACCCAAGGGATGTGCAACCATCTGCGAAGTTAACGGCAGAGTATCCATTCCTCAAAACACCGAAAAGAAAATCGTCCAAGTTACCGATACAAACGGCAAAGTTACCGACTACGTTATCCCGTACACTTCCCGTGTAAAGGTTCATGACGGCGATATGGTCGAACCCGGCACTCCGCTTACAGAAGGCTCCATTTTCCCGCAAGACTTGCTTGCAACAAAGGGACTCCGCGCGGTAGAAGAGTACTTGGTTAAGGAAGTTCAGGCAACTTACCGCACAAACGGTGTAGAAATCAACGACAAGCACGTGGAAGTTATCGTTCGTCAAATGCTTCGCAAAGTTCGTATCGAAGACGCAGGCGACACGGAAATGCTTCCGGGCGAAGTTGTGGATATTTTCAAGTTCGAAGCCGAAAACAACAAGACTTTGGAAAACGACGGCGTACCCGCTTCTGCAAAGAGAATTTTGCTGGGTATCACCAAGGCAAGTTTGGCAACCGACAGTTTCTTGTCGGCAGCATCCTTCCAAGAAACTTCCAGAGTTCTTACCGAAGCGGCAATAAAGAACAAGAGCGACCCGCTGTACGGCTTGAAGGAAAACGTTATCATCGGCAAGATGATCTCCGCCGGTACCGGACTTCAACAGTACAGAGAAATGGAACTTGTTCCCGTAGTGCAAAACAAAGACGAGTCGGATGACGTTCAAGAGGACGGATTCGAAACGGAAGAGTAAGCGCAAAACTAACTAAATAGATTATACAAAGCAGTCAGGCAACGTTTTGTTAGCAAAACGCTTGACTGCTTTGCTTCGTTTTGGTAAAATATACGTTGGTGACTTATGGAAACGCAAAATCATCCGGTAGTAATAGGTAAAAAACAAATCCTCAAGGAATTGAAAAACGGCAACGTGGAAGAAATCATCATTGCCGTAGACGCCGAGGCGGAATACGTAAACTTGCTGGTATCTGCGGCAATAGAATATTCCGTAAACTATTTGATGCGCGGAACCATGGCGGAGATTGCCGAGAGCTACGGCATCGACGTGCCTTCGGGCGCAGTCGGCGTGCTAAATAAGTAGTTCGGTCGCCCAAAAATCAAAATCGAGGTTTTGTCAACCGCTGTTATGGCAATACTTACGATTTATTAAGCGATATATCCGCAGAAATGCGAGTATATATAGAACTCCTTGCGAGTTCCGACATTCACTATTGAAAGGAGGTAAAAAAATGGCAACAATCAACCAATTGATTAAGCAAGGAAGACGCGATAAGTTTTCTAAGAGTAAAACTCCCCTTCTGGACAGTTGTCCTCAAAAGCGCGGTGTTTGCTTGAACGTTACTACCACGTCCCCCAAAAAGCCTAACTCTGCTCTTCGTAAAATTGCCCGTGTTCGTCGTACGAACGGTGCCGAAGCAACGGTATATATCCCGGGCGAAGGTCACAACCTTCAAGAGCACAGCGTCGTGTTGATTCGCGGCGGCAGAGTTCGTGATTTGCCCGGTGTTCGTTATCACATCATTCGTGGTACGTTGGATACTTCCGGTGTTGCAAACCGCAGACAAGCCCGTTCCAAGTACGGTGCAAAACGTCCTAAAAAATAACCGTTAGGATGAGATTACAGTTCAATTGGTGAATAGTCGGATGAGAAATTTTGACTTTCGCCGAGTAAGCAGTATGCGTTGCAATTTTTGCAAGTCGTCGCAGAAGTTTCTCCGCGTCATTGGCGCGTCGAGTTGGCTGTATTTGGTAAAAACAAAATTTTCAAAAATCTTAAAAGGAGGAAAAACACTTATGCCTAGAAGAAGTGGTGTCCCCAAGAGGGACGTATTGCCGGATCCGGTGTATGGCAGCAAAGTTGTGACCAAGGTCATCAACCAAGTTATGCTGGACGGCAAAAAGGGTACGGCACAAGAAATCGTTTACGGCGCATTTGACGAAATCGCCGCAAAGACCGGTCAAGACCCGATGGAAGTATTTAACAAAGCAATCAGCAATCTTATGCCCATGTTGGAATGTAAGGCAAGACGCGTAGGCGGCTCCAACTATCAAGTACCCATGGAAGTAAGACCCGAAAGACGTCAAACATTGGCAATTCGTTGGCTTGTTCTATTTGCTCGTAAACGCAGCGAAAGAAACATGTATCAACGTTTGGCAGGCGAACTTTTGGACGCTTATAACGAACAAGGTAACGCTTTCAAAAGAAAGGAGGAAATGCACAGAGCAGCCGAAGCAAACAAGGCTTTTGCGCATTTCAGATGGTAATATTTCGGGAGTTTTCGGTATATGGCAAGAATTTATCCGCTGCAAAACGTACGCAATATCGGTATTATGGCGCACATCGATGCAGGCAAAACAACAACCAGCGAAAGAATTTTGTTCTTTTCGGGCAAGACGCGTAAAATCGGCGAAACCCACGACGGCACTGCCGTTATGGACAGCATGGCGCAAGAACAAGAACGCGGCATAACGATCGCCAGCGCGGCAACCACCGTTCACTGGATCAATCATTACGACAACGTTGACTATCGTATCAACCTTATCGATACTCCGGGCCACGTAGACTTTACCGTCGAAGTTGAACGCAGTTTGCGCGTTTTGGACGGAGCCGTTGCGGTATTTTGCGCAAAGGGCGGTGTTGAACCGCAAAGCGAAACCGTTTGGCACCAAGCGTCCAAATACAACGTTCCTCGTATCGCATTCGTCAACAAGATGGATATAAACGGTGCAAATTTCTACAACGTTGTAAAAATGATGCGCGAACGTCTTAAAGCCAACGCAATGCCCATTCAAGTGCCCATCGGCAAGGAAGAAAACTTCCGAGGCTTGGTGGACGTAATCACAAAAAAAGCCTACGAGTACAACGATCCTACCGGTATCAAAATCGACGAAATCGACGTTCCTGCCGACATGGTGGACGAAGTTAACAAAGCACACGAAGAACTTGTGGAATTTGTTGCGGGTACCGACGACGCTTTGATGGAAAAATTCTTCGAAGAAGGGGATTTGTCCGTAGACGAAATCAAAAAGGCACTCCGCAAGGCGGTTATCGAACTTAAAGTTAACCCCGTTTTGTGCGGAACGGCATACAAAAACAAGGGCATTCAAAAATTGCTCGACGCAATTTGCGACTACTTGCCCAGCCCCGTGGATATCGACCACGTTGTAGGCTTTGACGTACACGACGAAAACGTAAAAATCGTTCGCAAAACCGACGATGACGAACCGTTCTGCGGTTTGGCGTTCAAAATCGTTGCCGACCCGTTCGTAGGCAAACTTGCTTACGTTCGCGTGTATAGCGGCAAACTTCAAGCCGGCAGTTACGTGTATAACTCCACAAAAGGCAAGCGCGAAAGAGTTACCAAGGTGTTGCAAATGCACGCCGCTCAACGTGAGGAAATCGAAGAAACCTACGCAGGCGAAATTGTTGCGTTGGTTGGTTTGAAAGACACCACGACGGGCGACACGCTTTGCTCGGAAAAGGAGCCCATCGTTTTGGACAGCATGGTGTTCCCCGAACCGGTTATCAAGGTTGCAATCGAACCCAAAACCAAGGCAGGACAGGAAAAGATGACGCTTGCGCTCATCAAACTTGCCGAGGAAGATCCCACGTTCAAAACCTACACCGACCAAGAAACGGGACAAACCATCATTGCCGGTATGGGCGAACTTCACTTGGAAATCATCGTGGACAGATTGCTTCGCGAGTTCAAAGTGGAAGCAAACGTAGGTCAACCGCAAGTCAGCTACCGCGAAACTATTCGTAAGTCGGTCGAAGCCGAAGGCAAATACGTTCGTCAATCGGGCGGTAAAGGTCAATACGGTCATTGTAAAATCCGCATGGAACCTCAAGAACCCGGCAAGGGCTACGAATTTGTCGATGCAACCGTCGGCGGAAGTATTCCCAAGGAATACATTCAACCTATCAACAACGGTATTCAGGAAGCGGCAAAAACCGGTCCTTTGGCAGGTTACGAAATGGTGGACTTCAAAGTTACCGTTTACGACGGAAGTTTCCACCCCGTGGACAGCAGCGAAATGGCATTCAAAATCGCCGGTTCGTTGGCGTTCAAAAACGCAGCCGCAAAAGCCGATCCCGTTTTGCTCGAACCTATGATGAAGGTAGAAATTACCATGCCCGAAGAATATTTGGGCGACGTTATGGGTAACGTTTCCAGCCGTCGCGGCAACGTGTCCGGTATCGAAATGCGTAACGGTGTTCAAGTTGTAAACGCGTTTATTCCTCTTGCGGAAATGTTCGGATATGCAACCGACTTGCGTAGCCGTACACAGGGCAGGGGTAACTACACGATGCAATTCGATCACTTTGCCGAAGTGCCTAAGGCAATTCGCGAAAAGATAACAAAAGATACTCAATCTAAATAGTTTTTTGGTAAAACTTTTCTAAAAAGTGTAGACCAAAAACAAAATATAAGATATAATCTTATCAAAACAAATAATTTTATGTTTTCATAACATCAATTAGGAGGAATCACAACAATGGCAAAAGCGAAATTTGACAGAAGTAAACCGCACGTCAACATCGGCACCATCGGTCACGTAGACCACGGCAAGACCACGTTGACAGCTGCTATTACTATGGTTATGGCTATGAAAAACGACGCACAAGTTATGGCTTATGACCAAATCGACAAAGCTCCCGAAGAAAGAGCTCGTGGTATTACAATTAACACCGCACACGTAGAATACGAAACCGACAAGCGTCACTACGCTCACGTTGACTGCCCCGGCCACGCCGACTACGTTAAAAACATGATCACCGGTGCCGCACAAATGGACGGCGCTATCTTGGTTGTTTCCGCAGCTGACGGTCCCATGCCGCAAACTCGCGAACACATCCTTCTTGCTCGTCAGGTTGGCGTGCCCTACATCGTAGTGTTCATGAACAAAACCGACCTTGTTGACGATGAAGAATTGCTTGAACTCGTAGAAATGGAAATCAGAGAACTCCTTTCCAAGTACGACTTCCCCGGCGACGAACTTCCTATCATCAAAGGTTCCGCAAAAGCTGCTATGGACGCTTACCAAAGCGGCAACCACAACATCGACGATCCCGTTTTTAAGCCCATTTTGGACCTTATGGATGCCGTTGACGAATACATCCCCACTCCCGCACGTGACACGGATAAACCGTTCTTGATGCCCGTAGAAGACGTATTCACCATCACCGGTCGTGGTACCGTTGCTACCGGCCGTGTTGAACGTGGTTCTGTTAAACCTTCCGACCCCGTAGAAATCGTTGGTTTGAAAGACGAAATCAAAACGTCTGTTGTTACCGGCGTAGAAATGTTCCGCAAACTTCTTGACGAAGCTTTCGCAGGCGACAACGTTGGTCTTCTTCTTCGTGGTGTAGACCGCAAAGAAGTTGAACGTGGACAAGTTATCGCTAAGCCGAAGAGTGTTACTCCTCACCGCGAATTCGAAGGTCAAGTTTACGTTTTGACCAAGGAAGAAGGCGGACGTCACAGCCCGTTCTTCAAGGGATATCGTCCTCAATTCTATTTCCGTACCACCGACGTTACCGGTTCTATCGAACTTGATCCCGGTGTGGAAATGGTTATGCCCGGCGACCACACTCACATCAAAGTGGAATTGATCACCCCCATCGCTATGGAAGAAGGTCTTCGTTTCGCTATTCGTGAAGGCGGTCACACCGTTGGTTCAGGCGTTGTTTCCAAGATCATTAAGTAGTTTTTGTGAACTAGCAATTTCAAAAGCCCTTTGCTTATGCAAGGGGCTTTTGTTTTGTTTGTTGACACGGCGGGCAAAATATGCTAGTATGCCGTGGATAAGTTTTTTGCGGTTTGTGGAGGTTAGCGGTGCTTGGCAATGAGTGCAATTTCACCGCGGCACTTGTCAAAACAAGTCAACAAAAGGGGTGTGTATGAAAAAAGTTGTCGTAATCGGTGCGGGGATAGCCGGACTAACGGCTGCGACCTTGCTTGCAAAAGCAGGTTTCGACGTAACTATATTGGAAAATAACTCGGTTGTAGGCGGCATGTGCAGCAGTTGGACGCGCAACGGCTACGTAATCGACAATTGCATACATTGGCTCACGGGTACAAAAGACGGCACTGCGATGAACGAACTTTGGCGGCAAATCGGCGCGCTCGGCGACGACATCCCGATGTACCGCAAGGAAATGTTTTGCAGCGTGGAGCAGGACGGACAAACGATCACCTTGTGGCGGGATAAGGAGCGCACTCGCAGGGACATGATTGCGCTTTCTCCTGAGGACGAGGCGGAAATCAACAAGTTTATCGATAGCGTTGCTTTGGCTGAAACAATGGATGTCCCCGTTAAACCTATCGACGCCATGAGCCTAAGGGAAATGATGTCGGTGCTAAAATCGCTTTCGCCCACGGCCAAAGCGCTGGGCAGATATCGCAAAATGAACGTCACCGATTTGGCAGCGCGTTTCAAGCATCCGCTTATAGGCAAAGTGTTCACTCACTATCTTCCTGACGGCTATTTGGTCAGTGCGTTTTTGGTTTCCTACGCCACGGTTACGGCAGGAAACGGCGATATTCCTCTGGGCGGCTCGCTGGCAATGGCACGGCGCATAGCCGATACGTTTGTAAAATATGGCGGCAATTTGCGCTTGAACACCCCTGTTAAGGTGGTGGTGCTGGATAAGTCGCTTGCCAAAGGAGTTTTGACTGATAGCGGAGAATTTGTCGCCGCCGACGTCGTCGTTTGTGCGTGCGATCCAAGTTTCACATTTGGCAACCTTTTGCCCCAAAAATATATGCCCAAATCGCTTGCAAAATTGTACAAAAATCCCAAAGGATTTCCAGTCAACAGCGGTTTTCACGTTGCGTATGCCGTGGACGGCGTTTTTGGCGAACTTGAAGGAACTCGCTCCATAGACTGTTCGCCCTTCACCGTCGGCACGCGCAAGATAACGTCCTTGCCGCTGCAGTCCTACGACTACGATCCGTCCTTTGCACCGCAGGGCAAATGCGTGTTGCAGTCCAATATCATCCAAACCGAGGAGGACTTCGATTATTGGATAAATTTGCGCAAGAACGACGCCGAATATAAGCGTGTTAAGGCGCAAACGGCGCAGGTAGCCATGCAAAAAGTTGTCGAGCGTTATCCCAATTTGCAGGGCAAAATCAGCGTGTTGGACGTGTGGACGCCTGCAACGTATGCTCGCCGCAGCCATGCGTACAAGGGCGCGTTTATGAGTTTTATGGAAACCACAAAGGCAACCCGCGGAATGATTTCCGACAAAATCAAGGGACTGAAAAACGTGTATATGGCAAACCAGTGGCTTATGAGTGCCGGCGGTTTGCCGACGGCCGCATCCATGGGCAAATTTGCTGCTTGGCATATTATTCACTCCAAATAAGTAGTGCGTATTGGCATTTTTGTTTTCGGTCGCATAAAGCACGGAAGTTCACATGTCTATTACTTAGGCAGTTTTCATTTGAACTCGCCGTGGTTGTAACCGCACCCAAGCGCGCGCAGTACGTCGTTCTCGTCGCTCGCTGTCTAGGCAGTAGAAACAGCCTTAAAACATTTCGTGTCGCCGCTGTAGGTCAACCCGATTGACGATTGCACGGGTGGCTGCAATTACTAAATAGTAATCGATATTGTTGCAATTGTCACATCTTTGCGGCGCGTATAAGCGCAAGTTTCACTGCGGTAGACAGCGGTGGCACAATTGAAACAAATTTTGCAAAATTGCAAAAAAAGCGTTGACAACAATCTTTTTATTTGGTACAATAATTAAGCTTTTGACAGTGGCACTAGGGAAAACCTTGACTTGTGTGGGAAAGCAATATGGCGGCGTAGCTTAGATGGTTATAGCGGCCGGTTCATACCCGGCAGGTCGTTGGTTCGAATCCGACCGCCGCTACCAGTAAACGGCTCCTTGGTCAAGCGGTCAAGACATCGCCCTTTCACGGCGGTAACACGAGTTCGATTCTCGTAGGAGTCACCAATGGGGAGTTAGCTCAGCTGGGAGAGCATCTGCCTTACAAGCAGGGGGTCACAGGTTCGAGCCCTGTACTCCCCACCAAAATAATACTGCAAAACAATCGTTTTGCAGTATTTTTTTTTTATCCAAACCGCAGGTTTGGCATATCATCTCGCCATAGGCGAGTATATCATCACGGCGCAACCGTGCATATAGCAATCTGGTGTGGTTTGATGATATGCAATTTCTTCGAAATGGATGATGTGCAACGCTTCGTTTTGATGATACACCGCAATAAATTGCGGATAATAGTAGCGCATAATCGCAGGAGAATTTGAACTATGTTTTTGCCCAGAATAGGGTGGCTTGTTCGGCATCTTGACATTTTGCAAAACCGTGGTATAATATAGCGGCTTTGAAGAACAAAAACTGCGGTAGGAGGTGTTTGGATGATTACGCTGGAACAAATAAAATCGGTTATGATAGGGCATGCGGTTGGCGACGCGATGGGCGTTCCCATGGAGTTTACTCCTCGCGAATATTTGCGCACGCAACCGGTAACGTACATGATGGGGCGCGGAACTTACGCACAAGTGCCGCTCGGATGTTGGTCGGACGACACAAGCATGTCGCTTTGCACGCTGGACAGTTTAACAAAAAACACGGTAGACTACGACGACATTATGAACAACTTTGTGCAATGGCTGTTCGGGGCAAAGTACACGGCCACGGGCGAGGTGTTCGATGCCGGCACAACCTGTTGCGAGGCAATAAAAAACTACCGCTCGGGCAAGCCTGCGCTAAAATGCGGCATAGCCGACGTCGACGCTAACGGAAACGGCTCGCTTATGCGTATTCATCCAATGAGTTTGTATTTGTACCAAAGCGGCATGGAAATCACCAATGCAACGCGGATAATCCACAACACATCCGCACTTACTCACGCGCACGCGCGTTCCAAAATCGCCTGCGGGATCTATTCGTACATATTGTGGTCGCTGCTTTGTGAGCCCTGCAAACAGTCGGTTGTGGACGGAATTTTGTTTGCCGCCAGTGACTACTTTGTAAAGCAAAAATACGGGCCGGATTTTGCCTCGGACGCCATTCGCAATTGCTTAACGCTGCAGTCGGTAACGTTCGGCTCGTCGCAAGCGCCCAAGGCGGAGTACGTGCCTGCCTGCGAAGATATGGTTCAAAGCGGCGGCTACGTTGCAGACACTCTGGATGCGGCGGTGTGGTGCCTTATGACCACCAACAGTTACGAGGAATGCGTGCTAAAATCGGTAAACCTTGGCAGGGACACCGACACAACGGCGGCGGTCGTTGGCGGCTTGGCAGGCGCTTTGTACGGCTACGACGCCATTCCCGAGCAGTGGAAGAATGATTTGGCAAAACGTGAGTACATTGAAGCAATGTGCGCACAAGCCTTCTCCGCTTGGACAAAGTAGCGTTGCCTCGGCAGTTTTGTGGCAGTTGGGAAAAATGGAACGTATTTAGGAGTCGATTTTATACCTAAGGACAAATTCTTGCGGGCAAGGTCAAGTTGTGCTACAATGTGGTAAAAAGCCGTGTTTGCAATGCGGCAAGTGGGGCAATTTTGGGAGGCGTATGGAAGAATTACTGACAAAAAAAACGCATACGGTGGTATACGTTATGCAAATTCCGCCACAAACCGACGTGTTTTTGCCGCTGTTTCCCGACGAGCGACAAAAGCAAGTTGCAAACGTTTCCAACGCCGACGTAAAAGCGCAAAAGTATCACGCATGGCGGCTTTTGTGCTATGCTTTGCAAAAGTACGTAGGAGTGCCTGCCGAGCAAATTATTTTTAGCGTAACCGGGCAAAAATGGACGTGCGCCGAGTGCAATTTTTCGCTCTCTCACACAAACGGCTACGTTGCGGTTGGCCTGTCGGCATTGCCCGTAGGTGTGGACGTGGAGTGCGTTTCGCCGAGATTTACGCCCAAGTTGCTGGAGCGGATTGCCTGCTCGGAGGAACGGGATGTTTTCCCTAGCGAGGGCAACATTGCCGCGCTTTGGACGGCAAAGGAAGCGGCGTTTAAGCAAATTAGTGATGGTACGTGTGCGTTTATTCCGTCAAAACTGCCTGTTAATGGTGCAGACGTCAGCGTTTACAAAATCGATAGCCTTGTCGTTTCGGTTGCTACGCCAAGTCCCATCGATTTGTTTTTTGTTCACTCGGACAGTAACGGCAACTACTTGGAGCGTTCCGTTTCGGCAACAAAGGTGGATGTTTTCAAGCACTAGTAAGCGCCGTTTTGCCTTTACGTATCGGCAAAATATTCAATTAGTCCCCATATATGCGAACTAAACGGCAAGTTTTGTTTGTCGTTGCGGCTTATTTGCGAACTAATTCCTCAATTCAACCAATGCAATTTACATTTAAGGCGCAAACATTGTTCGTTTGCGCCTTCGGTTTTTTTTTGGTCGCCTTGTGCAATAAGCCCCTATATGTGCGCACTAAAACGCAAATAACAAGTGCGCGTGGCGCCGTCGAAAGCCGTCGATTTGTTTCTAATTGTATCAAAACTGTCATTTATGTTGGCACAAGCCGAATATTGTGGTATAATTGCTCAAAAGGCGGTTTGTCATAATCGTGCAAACTGCGTTATAGTTGTCGATACACAGGCATATAGGAGTATTTATGAAAGTTATCGTTGTCGGATGCGGCAAAATAGGCAAAGCAATCATCGACAGTTTAACCGAGGAAGGACACGACGTAACCGCTATGGATTTGGACATGCAGGTGGTGGAATCGGTCGCCACGTCCTACGACGTGATGGCTGTTTGCGGCAGTGCAACCAGCAGGGAAATGCTGCTTAGCGCAGGCGCTCCCGATGCCGATTTGTTCGTTGCCGTCACCGAGTCGGACGAAATCAACATGCTGTCCTGCTTTGTTGCCAAAAAGATGGGCGCAAGATACACCGTTGCGCGGATACGCCAGTCGGACTACAACGACAGCGGCTTGGACTACCTGATAAAGGAATTGGATTTGTCCATGGCGCTCAACCCGGAGTCGATGACGGCGGAAGCGTTGTTCAATTTGCTCAAAATGCCTTCCACCATAGGAGTGGAAACGTTTGCCGGCAAGCGACTTCAAATTATGGAGTTCATCATCAAGGACAAATCCCCCTTGGACGGCGCAACGCTTGCGGATATTCGTAGCAAATCGTCCGTGCCGTTTTTGGCTTGCGTTGTGCAGCGCGGCGACGAGGTTTGCGTGCCTACCGGTTCTTACAAACTTCGCGGCGGCGACAAAATTGCCTTTATGGTGCGCGTATCGGAAGCGCACAAGTTTTTGAAGGCGATGCAGGTCGTGCAAAGGCAGGCAAAGGACGTCATCCTTTTGGGAGCAAGCAACACCGCATACTACTTGGCAAAAATGTTGCTTGCCAACAACTTTTCGGTAAAGATTATCGAAATGGACGAACATCGCTGCACCGAAGTTGCCGAAAAACTTCCTCATGCAACCATGATTTGCGGCGACGGCACCAATCTCGACTTACTTTTGGAAGAGGGCATAAAGTCCACCGCGGCTTTCGTTGCGTTGACCGGCAAGGACGAGGATAACATTTTGATGTCATTCTATGCGATGAACGAACACGTTCCGCAGGTTATTTCCAAAGTCAGCCACACGGAATTGGCAACTCTTGCAGGCAAACTGGGGCTGGATTGCATCGTCACGTCGCAAAAAATAGTTGCCGACGTAATCACCCGATACGCCCGCGCGCTGCGTAGTTCGCTGGGCAACAAGGTGGAAACTCGCTACGCGCTTGCCGACGACAAAGCCGAAGCGTTGGAGTTTTCGGTGCTTGCCGATTGCGCTCTGTCCGACGTGCCGTTAAAGAACCTAAAACTTAAACCCAACTACATTATTGCCGGCATTATTCGCGGCAACGAAACAATCATTCCTTCCGGCTCGGACGTGATTATGACAGGCGACAAAGTTATCGTAGTTGCCGTCGGCTCAAGGCTGTTCGACCTTTCGGAAATATTGAGGTAACAATGAATTACCGAATGATACTAAACTCCCTAGGCAAGGTTTCCGCGGTCGTTGCCGCAATGATGGTTGTGCCCGCAACGCTTGCCCTTTGTTTGGGAGAATCCTCTTGGTGGACGTTTTTAGTCGCTATCGCCGTTGCGCTTGCCGTAAGCGCGCCGCTGATATTTGCATGTAAGCCGCGTACGGGCGTTATTTTTGCCAAAGAGGGCTTCATCATCGTGGCTTTTGCTTGGCTCTATGCGGCGGCAATCGGCGCGTTGCCCTTTGTTTTGAGCGGTGAAATGAGTTTTATCGATGCGTTTTTCGAAATGTCCAGCGGTTTTTCCACAACCGGAGCAACCGTTTTGAGCGGTTCGCGCATAGAGGCGTTGTACGCAAGTGGCAAAAGTTTGCTGTTTTGGCGTAGTTTTACTCACTGGATAGGAGGCATGGGCATAATTGTGTTTGTGCTTGCCGTAACGCCTGTCGCAACCGATCGCAGTATGCACGTTTTGCGTGCGGAAATGCCCGGTCCGTCGGTGGATAAAATCGTTCCAAAGGCGCGCGATACCGCAAAAATTTTGTATATCATCTACATAGTGATGACCGTTTTGCAGGCAATTTTGCTTTTGACGGGCGGAATGCCTCTGTTCGACAGTGTGGTAATTTCTCTGGGCACGGCAGGTACCGGCGGTTTCGGCGTTCGTGCGGACAGCATTGCAAGTTACAATTCGTTTTGTCAGTGGGTAATCACTGTGTTTATGCTTTTGTTTGCCGTAAACTTCAACGTGTACTTCCTAATCATCATGCGCAAACTGAAAGCGGCGTTTTCCTCGCAGGAATTGTGGATTTTCGTGTGTATAGTGCTTGTTTCCTGCGCGGGAATTTCCGTCGATTTGTATCAACGGTTTTCCTACACGATGACCGTTTCGGAAAGTATACGGCACGCGGCTTTTCAAACGGCGTCCTTCGTTTCCACAACGGGTTACAGCACTATCCCGGCGTCGGGAACAATCAACGTTTGGCCTGCGTTATCCCGAACAATACTGTTTTTGCTTATGTTTGTGGGCGGCTGTGCCGGCAGTACGGCAGGCGGACTTAAAGTCTCGCGTGTGGCAATCATTTGTTGCTCGGCAAGGCGCGATCTCAAACGCATTTTGCATCCGCGTAACGCAAACGTTGTAAAATTTGAAGGTAAAACGCTCACGGACGAGGTCCTTCACGGCGCAACGGGCTACTTGGCTTTGTACTTTTGGGTGCTTGCCGCAGCAACCTTGCTTCTTTGCTTGGACGGATGCAATTCCGTCGGCAGCGTGGACGGCGTAAGCCAATTGGAAGCAAACCTGTCTTTGGCGGCATCGTGTCTGAATAACATCGGACCGGCTTACGGCATGCCTGCCGCAGGCTGCGGAATGTACAATTGGTTTTCCAAACTGATTTTGTCCATAGTGATGCTTATGGGCAGGTTGGAGTTGTATCCGCTGATTTTGGCGGTATCCCCCGGCACTTGGATAAAGAAATAGCAATATAACGGAGGCTATGATATGTCTAAATCCAAAAAACTTCGCACTTTGCAAAAACAGGCAAAAATGTTAAAGCCGTCGGCAATGTATCGCTTGGGCATTTGGTACTCTTTGGGTAAACAAGTGGAAAAAAGCAACGATAAAGCCGCCGATTGGATCGGCATTGCCGCCGAACTTGGCTACAAGCCTGCGCAAAAGTGGTTGGACGAAAACGTAAACGGCAAAGCCGACTGATTTGCGGCAAATTGTCCCGAACCGTAGAATTACCGGAGGAAAAGTAGTGAAAAACGCGTTAATATGCAGAACGTATCAAGCAGTGCTGTATTTGGCGGAATTCTTTTTACCTTGGCGTGAGCCGAAACTCATCACGGGGCAAGGCTCTTTTGCCGAACTTCCTGCAACAATTAAAGCCGACGGCATAAGCAGCGTGCTTATCGTCACCGACCAAGGACTTATGAAGCTCGGTATGCTATATCCGCTTACAGAAGCGCTTAACAGGCAGGGCGTAAACTTTTGCATTTACGATAAAGTCGTTCCCAATCCCACGACGGCAAACGTAGCCGAAGCCGAACAATTGTACCGTCAAAACGGCTGTCAGGCGATTATCGCCGTCGGCGGCGGCTCTCCTATGGATTGCGCAAAGGGCGTCGGCGCGCGTATCGCATGCCCCAAAAAGACTTTGCGCCAAATGGGTGGAGTGCTTAACGTCGGCCAAAAACTGCCCAAGGTATACGCCGTTCCCACAACAAGCGGCACTGGCAGCGAAACCACAATCGCCGCGGTAATAACCGACGAAAAGGAAAACTTCAAGTACGCGATAAACGACGTTGTGCTTATCCCTTATGCCGCAGTGCTGGATCCGCTTCTCACGCTAAAATTGCCCCCTCACATTACTTCCACAACGGGTATGGACGCGCTGTGCCACGCGGTAGAAGCGTACATAGGCAGGGCAAACACGCGCAAAACCAAAAAGCAAGCTCGCCAAGCGGTGCTTCTTATAAAGGAAAACCTTTTGCAGGCATATTTGCACGGCGACGACGTACCGGCTCGCGAAAACATGCAGCACGCCTCCTATTTGGCGGGTTTGGCGTTCACTCGCGCTTACGTGGGCTATGTTCACGCAATCGCACACAGTTTAGGTGGAAAGTATCACATTGCGCACGGATTGGCAAATGCGGTCATAATGCCTTACGTGTTTACCGCCTACGGCAAAAAGGCGCACAAAAAACTTGCCGAACTTGCCGACCTTATAGAGATAACCGATAAAGCCGACACTCGCGCGCAAAAAGCCGAAAAGTTTATCGACTGGATTCGCGATATGAACAGGCAAATGAACATCCCCACGGGATTTGCCGAAATTAAGGAAGAGGATTTGGACGAACTTGTGGGACATGCGGAGGCGGAAGGCAATCCGTTGTATCCCGTACCTAAAATTATGGGCAAAGAGGAGTTTAAGGCAATTTATCGCCAATTGATGATAAAGTAGTGCGACCTTTGACAATAACAAAACAACAACGGATGCCGTGCAATTTGCTCGGCATCTTTTTTGTTGGGAGTAAAGTTCTGTATGGTTTGGTTATTGCGGCTGTGAATATCCTGTTAAGACGTTACGTATCGCCACTGTCAATTGTATTGAAGGTTTACTTATTATATTTGCCGACAGTGGTTGATGTTTGTAATCATCATGTTTTTTGCGGAGGTACTAACACAACTTTTATTGCAATCGCTTCCGATTAACGGAGTTAAAACAGGGATTTTCAAAATAATAACCATATGCGTGTAATTACAATTGATTTTTGCGTTGCATGTTTTAGGTAATCAAATTTGGAAGAACAATGTATGGGCTGTAAATGATATATCAAGCATGCGATTGCCAATCGGTGTCGTGGGGCGGTTGGTTTGGTGTGAAGCACATCGGTGCTTGCCTGTTTTACTTCTATGCGCTCTGTTTCATTTTGTAATTAAACGGTAGATGAATTTGCGTTTTGCGGTATAAAAATTTGCTATTATCTATTGAAATTGATTTTCGTTTGTGCTAAAATATACGTTACCAAAAATTCAGTAGATATTTTGCGGGCGTACCGTTCGCAAATAAAAGGCAATTTCGGGGCAAAAATAACAATCGAAAATTGCAGTTGTCTACAAAGGAAACTACTATGGACTGGAAACAGCAATTGATTTACTTACTGCGCGTAGCGGTCGGAGGCATGTTGGGGCTTATCATCGGAATAGAGCGCAGCCACAGGCAAAAAGAAGCAGGCATGGCAACCCACTTTACGGTAGGGCTGGCTTCGACGTTGTTCACCTGCATATCTCAACAGATGGAGTCGGTTGGCGACGGCGCAAGAATAGCCGCCCAAATCGTATCCGGTATCAGCTTTTTGGGCGCAGGTATGATTTTCTTCCGAAGAGAATCTTTGCATGGTTTAACCACGGCGGCAGGCATATGGGCAACAGCGGCAGTGGGTATGTGCGTCGGAACAGGCATGTACATCGTGTCGGTATCGGTAACGATTGTCATCATTGTCGTTCAAATCATTTTGCACACCAGACCGCTTCGTCGTCACAATCAGCGTTTGCTTTTGGTAAAATTCGTCAGCACGGACGAAATGCGGGAAAAACTTAAACTGCATTTCGGAGTAAACAACTTCTCGCGCTACAAGGTGCGCCGCGTAAACGACTATTTCGAAGCGGAAGCGGTTATTCGTCCCGTGCAAAACTACACGGCGGACGAAATCGGTTCGTTTATCGAAGAAAATGCCGAAGTGCTTTCCGTGGAAAGATTGGAAGATTTGTAATCGAGTTTTGCAAGCAATTGCGCATGTAGAAAGTTGATAATATAGTAAGTTTCATATGAAAGCGCGCGAAGCGCACCAAGGGAAACTGACGATTTTACATACCGGAAGGCGAAAACGCCAGTTTTGCGGAAAACACGCAAGTGTTTGAAAGATTTTGCCGACAAGCAAAAGATTTACTTCGTAAAGTATATATTAACAAAACAAAAGGGCTGAAGAAGCGTAAAAACTTCAACAGCCCTTTTTTGCTGCAAAGAATGATAATCCCTGCGGTAAAGTGTCCCGAATACCCAACTAGGAGTAACTTTACTCGGCAGTATCGGTGTTTTTGGCCCGTTAGAACCGTCTAGTTAAAGTAAACTCGTTTGGTTGCGTAGATTGGATCGGCAGTGGGTTGTATTCCCAGTTTGTAGAACAGTTTGTCGTCCGAGTGGGGCGGTATAACCGTCGAATGTACTTGCAGTCCCCTAAGGTTTGGCAACTCTTTCAGCGCAAGTTCGGCAAGCGGATTTACCGCGGCGGAAACGGAAAGCGCCAACAATGCTTCGTCTACGTGCAGTTCGGCAACGGGATCTCCCAAAATTTTGGTTTTCAGTTGCTGAATGGGTTCCAGTGCCGACGGTGCAATTAGTTTGACGTCGGGCAGTCCGGCAAGCGCTTTTAGCGCGTTTAGAATCATTGCCGAGTCGCACCCCAAAAGTTGCGAGGTTTTTCCAACAACGATTTTTCCGTCCGGCAGTTCTATTGCCGCAGCGTGACTGCCTGATTTTTTGGCGTAGTTTCTTGCCGCAACCACAACGGAGCGATCGTTTTCGGTAAGGTTCATTTTGGTCATCGTAAGTTCCAGTTTTTCCACAACCGACGGCGACACAACGCCTTTGCGTGCCAAAACCTTTGCCGAAAGGTATCGGCGGATGATTTCCTGCCTGCAGGCTTCGGCGCACGCTTCTTGGTCGGTTATGCAAAATCCAGCCATATTAACGCCCATATCCGTGGGGCTTTTATATGGGGAAGTGCCTAAAACTTTTGTGAAAATGGCGTTAAGCACAGGGAACACTTCCACGTCGCGATTGTAGTTTACGGCGGGTTGTCCGTAGGCTTGCATGTGGTAAGGATCCAGCATGTTCACGTCGTTAAGGTCGGCTGTAGCCGCCTCGTAGGCAATGTTTACGGGGTGATTTAGCGGCAAATTCCAAACGGGAAAAGTTTCGAACTTGGCGTAGCCGCTTTTTATTCCGCGTTGCGCGTCGTGGTACATTTGCGAAAGGCAGGTTGCCATTTTGCCGCTGCCCGGTCCGGGGGCGGTCACAACAACGATTCTTCTTGATGTTTCCACGTATTCGTTTTTGCCGAAACCGTCCTTGGATACGATGTTGGCAATGTTGTGCGGATAGCCTTCTATGTTGTAGTGGCGATAGACTTTTATGCCGTGCCCCTTCAGTTTGGCAATAAATTTTACTGCCGAAGTGTTTTGAGGACTGAACTGGGAAACGACAATGCTTCCCACGTACAAGCCGCGCCCTGTCAAAACGTCGTAAAGGCGAAGCACGTCCTCATCGTAGGTTATTCCCACATCGGCGCGCAGTTTGTTTTGCGCAATATCGTTGGCATTGATAACGATAACCACTTCAACGTCGTCTTTAAGTTTGCAAAGCATCGTCAGTTTGCTGTCCGGCAAAAACCCGGGAAGCACTCTGGATGCGTGGTAGTCGTCAAATAGTTTTCCGCCGAATTCCAAATATAGTTTTTCGCCGAATTCGCTCAATCGTTCGGATATTTTTGCTGTTTGCAGTTCTACGTATTTGTCGCAATCGAATGCAGTTTTCATGTTTTTCTCCTGAAATAGCTAGTCTTTAATTGTGTGGAGGAAATAAAATTTCAGCAAGTCTTCGCCGTCCGGCAGTGTGCCGTCGGTCATTTTGTGCGCGAGCGAATCAAAGTCGTACGGCACGGCTATTCGTTGGTATTCAAAGTGCGTTTGGTCAAATTGTATAACTATTGCCGTAGCCAAAGGAAATTCGTGGCAGCCCACGCTTCCCACGTCCACGTACAGTTTTTTGCCGATAATGTCGCACGGTTCGTGTTTGTGACCGAAGAACACTGCGTCGCAGTCGTATTCGGCGTACATCTCGTCAAATTTTTCGGCTGTCGGGTGCGGATCCAGCGGCTTAAACGGATACTTTGCGGTAAGGTAGTCGGTTTCTCGGCAGTAGTGTTCAAACACGATTTTCTTTCCGCCGCATATGCGTGTGACGTAGTACGGAAATTCGGCGAATTCCGCTTGCAGTCCGTCTAGGGAGGAAAACACGTATAGTTTGTGCGCTTGGCTAACGTGGCTCATCGGCTTGTGTACGTTTTGATTTTTCACAAAATCTCGGTCGTGATTGCCCGTTAGGCACAAGACGTTGTATTTTTTCAGCAGTTCAAAACACTCCCTTGCTTGCGGGCCGATATCCGCAACGTCGCCGGTGTGAATAATTTCTTTGCAACCGAGTTCGACCAGTTTTGGCAAAATAACTTTCAGTGCGTCCAAATTGCCGTGGATATCGCTTATTACGCCGATTTTTTCCATAGAAACGCTCCCGATTTAAGAAACATACGGCTATTATATACTTTTTGCTCTTAAAAAGCAATTCCGCCATTGATATTTTGCAAAAATTGGTTTACAATATTTTGTAAGAACCGATTTTACCAAAACGGAGGCAAAATTATGATAACCGCACAAAACAACGTTTTCAGACTGGATACGCCCAACACAACGTATATTTTCGACGTAACCGAACAGGGCTTTTTGCGTCAACTGTACTACGGCGCGGCAATCGGTCAACTTGACGACGTTTCGTTTTTGCAGGATAAGCAAGGCACGGGGCAGGGCACGGCAATAAGCGCGAACGGTATTTTTGTGGATAACACTCGACTGGAATGTTCGTCGCACGGTAGGGGCGACTATCGCGAAAGTATGGTACTCGTTTGCGATCCTTCCGGTAACACCGTAAACGAATTTGTGTTCGACGGCTACGAAATTGAGCAGTCGTATTCTCCCGAAGGTTTGCCGGATTGCGACGGCGTCGAATCGGTTTTGGCGATAAAAATGGCGGATAAAAGAAAAAATATCGTGCTTACACTGCGCTACGTCACGCTTGTAGATTGCGACGTAATTTTGCGCAACGTCACCGTTACCAACAACGAAGAAAACCTTATGCGAGTAACTCGCGCAATGAGTTTTCAGTTGGACTTGTGCGACGAAGGCTACAAACTGCAAACGCTAAACGGCACTTGGGCAAGGGAAAGGCAAATCGAAGTCAATCCCTTGGCGTGCGGAATCACCAAAATCGACTCCAAAAGCGGTGTGAGCGGCAACAAGCATAACCCGTACATAGTTTTGCAGTCCGACGAATGCAGCCTAAATTGCGGCAAAGCGTACGGATTCAACCTTATGTATTCCGGCAATCATGCGGAAATTGTGGAGCGCACTCCGCTTGGCAAGGTGCGTGTTTTGAGCGGTATAAACGACAGCGATTTTTGTTGGCATTTGCGCTTAGACGAAAGTTTCGTTACGCCGTTTGCCGCAATGTGCTTTTCCGACGGCGGCACAAATTTGCTTACCGAGCGTTTTCACAAATTTGTAAACGAACACGTCGTGCCGGAATATTGGAGGTACAAGGATCGTCCGATTTTGGTAAACAATTGGGAAGCAACCTATTTCAACTTTACCGAAGCCAAGTTGCTGGCGCTAGCAAAAAAAGCCAAAAGTCTGGGCATAGAGTTGTTTGTTTTGGACGACGGCTGGTTCGGAAAGCGTACCAACGATAAGCGCGGACTGGGCGATTGGACGGAAAACCAATCTCGTTTGTCGGGCGGACTGAAATCGTTGGCACAAAAAATAAACAAAATCGGTTTGGACTTCGGCATATGGGTAGAGCCGGAAATGGTCAATCCGTATAGCGATTTGTACCGTGCGCATCCCGATTGGGTGCTTACGCACCCGGCGTACGAGCCGATGCTGTGCCGCAATCAACTGGTGTTGGATTTGTCCAAACAGCAGGTGCAGAACTATATTATAGAGGCCATGAGTCGAGTATTTTCCTCGGCAAACATAGCCTACGTCAAGTGGGATTTCAACCGTCCCTTAACCGATTGGTTTTCGGACGCGTCGGGCAACCGTCAGGGAGAAACGCTGCACAGGTTCACATTGGGATTTTACCGCATTCTTTCCGAACTTACGGCAAAATTTCCTCAAATATTGTTCGAGGGGTGCGCCTCGGGCGGCAACCGCTTCGATTTGGGCGTGCTTAGGTATATGCCGCAAATTTGGTGCAGCGACAACACGGATAGTTTCGATCGCGTAAAAATCGGCGAAGGTACGCTTTGCGCCTATCCCCAAAGCACCATGGGCAGCCACGTTTCGGCAAGTCCCAACCACCAAACGCTTCGGCAAAGCACAATCGATAACCGTTTCAACACGGCGTGTTTGGGGGCTTTCGGATACGAATTGGATTTAACTCAACTAAACAAAGCCGATTTGGCATCGGTCAAGGCACAAGTCGAGTGGTACAAAACGTACAGGCACACGTTGCAGTTCGGCACGTATCGCAAGCTTAAAAGCGTTTTTGGCGGTAACAAGGCAAGTTGGGAGGTCGTCTCGGCGGACAAGAGCCAAGCCGTGGTAAATTTGACCAACGTTGTTGCCGAAACCGTTCCGTCGCAACAAACACTGCATATTCCCCGTCTTGACGCGCAAAGCATGTACAAGATTGAAAACCGCGTGCAAACGTTTAGCTTGAAGTCCTTCGGCGGACTGATAAACGCAATTAGCCCTGTAAAACTCAACGAAGAGGGCAAGTTGGTGGAGATTGCCGCCGCTCTATTCCCGCTAAAAAGTGAAAAAGTCAGTTACACGGCAAGCGGCGACGTTTTGGCAAAATGCGGAATAAAACTCAATCAGGAGTGGAGTTCCACAGGATATAACGGCGAAACAAGAGTGATGTTCGATTTCGGAAGCAGACTGTTTGCCGTGGATAAAGTGGAAGATAAAAAGTAAGTGAGGCAACGCTAGCGGGCGTTTACACATAAAAGTCGTCACACGTTGTCGCTTATTTCGCAGTCAATAGACGATTACGTTCGAGTATGGCATTACTTTGTCGATTTTTTTCACAGAGTTTATAACTTTTAGCCGCAAATGCGTTTTAAGGCGCACACGTGGTGTGTTTTCGGTTGTTTATACGTCGCAGTTTTTCGCAAAAGCGAATAGCCTCTGGCAGGCTATGCTTACGAAAAATTGCGACTTTTTGTTTTGCTTATTTGTTTTGACGTCAAATTTAACTTTGCACGTAGAGGCACATACGCTCGGTTAGGCTCTCAAAAACGGGCAAATCAACAGGCTGCTATCGATTTCGGATAAAACCGATGATAAACGCATACCATAAAGGTATGAAAAAGTTAAAAAATAATTTTATATCCGGCGCACTCGTTTTAAGTTTGGGAGGTCTGTTCGCCAAAATTTTGGGTGCGTTGTATCGTATTCCGCTAACCAACATAGTCGGAAGTTACGGACTGGGATTGTATCAACTCGTTTTCCCCGCATATATACTGTTTCTGACGGTGGCACAAGCCGGTGTTCCCGTTGCGCTGTCCAAGTTAATTGCGCAAAACAATCAGCTTAATCAAGCGGAAAACGGCAGGAAAATCTTCAAAGTGGCGTTCTTTTCGTTGCTTATCAGCGGTGCGGTGTGTGCGGCGTTGCTTGCGGCACTATCCGGTGTAATATCCCGTTTGCAGGGTAACGCAAACACGGCGTCGGCGTTTTTGGTGGTTGCTCCCGCCTTGCTGTTTATACCCGTAACCAACGTTTTGAAGGGGTATTTTCAGGGTAACATGAACATGGTGCCTTCCGGGGTAACCACGGTTATAGAGCAGGTGGTAAAACTTGTGGTGGGACTTTTTGCCGCATATGCCGCCATGCCCGACGTACAAAAAGCCGTCCTTGGGGCGTGTTTGGCAATAACCGTGTCGGAGTTTTGCTCGCTTGCGATAATGGCAACGGTGTACGTAGTGCATAAAAAACGCAACAAATTGCCACGTATAGTGCTAAATAAAGCCGACGCGGGCAGTGCGTTTTCACAAATATTTTCCCTTGCCGTGCCGGTTGCGTTGGGCGCGTTCGTTATGCAAACTTCGCAGGTTATCGATTCGGTAATGGTGGTAAATTTGCTCACCGTGCCGGGCGCGACGGAAAAATACGGATTATGGACAGGTCCGGTCAACTCCATGTTGGGACTTCCCATTGCGCTTTCCGGAGGGGTTGCCGTTTCGGCACTTCCGGGATTGACAAAAGCCTTCTATGACGACGACAAAAGCCAAATGCAGCGTTCGTTTAACTTGGCAATGAAGCTTACGCTTGTAATCGCGCTGCCTTGCGCGTTTGGACTTATTGCGCTTTCCGAGCCGATTTTGTCTTTGTTGTACTCTGGTTTGCCGCAAAGCGAAATTGCCGTTTCGGCAACGCTGTTGTCCCTTTCGGGGTTGTCGGTGGTGTTTTTGGCTGTCATGCAAACGGCGGTTTCGGTGTGTCAGGCTGTTGGCAAACCGTACGCTTCGGTTGTGATAATCTCCCTTGCCATAGTGGTTAAAGCCGTCATCAACCTCGTTTTGTTGCCAAATCCCAAAGTAAATATCTACGGCGCAGCAATTTCCGAAACATTGTGCTATCTTTTTGCGACGGTATGTGTTATAATCTACCTAAAAGTAAAAATCGGCTTAAAATTGGACGTCGGACAAAGCGTGGTAAAACCGCTTGCGGCAGGAGCGGCAATGTCGCTCATAGTGACCGTTGCGGTGGTGTTTGCAAAAAAGGTGTTTTTTACCCCGATTGGCACCGTGGCGCTTATCGTCGTTGCCGCGGTAACGTATTTTGCCGCCGTATCTTGGCTAAAAACGTTTAGCAAGGCGGACGCGACCGACGCAGGAAAATAAGCCGTAAGGCGGTGTATAATGATAACGGTTGTAGGAACGGGACGAGAAGTCGGCGATTTGACTTTCAGCGGCGCGGAGACAATAAAACGTGCCGATATAGTGGTTGTAAAATCGGAAAAAACGCACACGTACAAGGCTGTGCAGTCAATCAGGCAGGATGTTGTCACTTGCGACGACTTGTACGTTTCCGCCCAAGATTTTGACGGACTTAACGAGGCAATTGCAAACAGGCTAAATTCCTACGGAGATAAAAATGTGGCGTTTTGCGTCGTGGGGCAAGGCTCGGACGACACAACCGTTCCGTATCTCGATGGTGCAAAAATCGTTGCAGGCGTGTCGGTAGGTTCGGCGGCAGTGGGCGGCAAGTTGCTCCCGGGTACAACGGTATACACGGCGGCGGATTTTCTTGCGGCAAGTCACATTTTGCCCGTGCCTACGTTGATAAAGTGCATAGACGACAAATTTGTTGCGTCGGATGTGGTTTTGCGCCTAAAAAACGCAATGGGCGGCAATGCAAGTGTAACGGTGGCGTTCGGAAAAACCGCAAAAACCTACGCGCTGGACGAACTTCCCAAACTGCGTTACGATTACCAAACTTCTTTCTACGCCGTGCCTGCCGATTTGACCAAGCGTCAAAGTTTCGACTACTACGATTGTCAGGATGTTTTGCACATCTTGCGCGGCGAAAACGGCTGCCCGTGGGATAGGGAACAAACTCACCGTTCGATAGAAAAAAACGTGATAGAGGAAGCGTACGAACTTGCGAACGCTTTGCAGAACGAGGATACGCCCAACATCGTGGAGGAACTCGGAGATTTGCTCATGCAGGTGCTTTTCCACTTGGAAATTGCCGCCGATAACGGCGAATTTTCCTCCGAGGACGTCTACACGGCGCTGTGTCGTAAACTTATCGACCGTCACCCTCACGTCTTTGGCGACGTTGTTGCGCGCAATGCCGACGAATCGTTGGACGTGTGGAATGCGCAAAAACTTAAAGAACACAAAATCAACGGAACGGCTCAAAACGTTGCCGACGTGCCGCTTGGAATGTCGGCAATAATGCGCAATCAAAAGGTGCAAACTCGCGCGGCAAAGGGCGGTTACGAATTTGAAAGCGAACAGCAAATAGCAGGCAAAGTTCAGGAAGAACTGAACGAATTTTTGCAAGCTAAAGGCGAGGAAAAAGTTATGGAAGGCGGTGACTTGTTACATGCCGTCATAAGTTTGCTTCGCTACGACAAAGTGGATGCCGAAACGGCACTGATACAGTCCACAAACAAATTCGTGTGCCGCGTCACCGAGTGCGAACGCCTTTTGGCTTTGCGCGGTCAAAACTTAACCGAGCTTAGCGGCGAGGAATTTGACAAGGTGTGGGCAGAGGTAAAGCGCAATGTCGGTTGAAATTGTGGACAAGTTGTTTGCTTCGGCGTACGCAAAAACCATGCTTGCGCCCATGGCAGGCTACACCGATCCGGCGTTTAGAGCAATTTGTGCCGATTTCGGCGCAGGGCTTACCGTTACGGAAATGGTAAGCAGCAAAGCCATCGAAATGAACAACCAAAACACAAAGTCGTTGCTCATTCGTTTGGATAGCGGCGCATGCCCGTCCTTTTGTCAAATTTTCGGACACGAACCGCAGGTTATGGCAAACAGCGTTTTGCTGCCGCAAATGCAGGCATATCAAGGAATAGACATCAACATGGGTTGCCCCGTCAAAAAGATTGTGGGCGGTGGCGACGGCTCGGCACTGCTATCTAATCCCAAACTCGCATCGCAGTGTATTTCGGCTGTGAAACTGGCGGTAAAGGGCAAACCCGTGTCGGTAAAATTCCGTTTGGGCATCACTGATGCGAGCAAAGCCGTGGACTTTGCAAAAATGTGCAAGGATAGCGGCGCGGACTTTATAACGGTGCATTTTCGCACGGCAAAGCAAATGTATTCCGGCACGGCGGATTATTCCCTGTTGCCGCAAATCGCGTCGGTGGGCATTCCCGTATTTGCCAACGGCGATGTGGACGGCACACAGCGGTACGAGCAATTGCTTTCCATGGGCGCGTACGGAGTGGCAATCGGTCGCGCTGCAATCGGTCGGCCCTGGATTTTTTCGGAAATTGCCGACATCGCTTATCAAATAAACATTTTGGAACTGATCGAGCGGCACACAAAATTGCTTGCCGAAAACTACTCGGCAAGGGTTGTCAACAACGAAATGAAAAAGCATGTAGCCGCCTATTTGAAGGGCGTCCGAAATTCTCGCCCGGTTGTCGTGCAAATAATGAACAGTCGTTCGTCGGAGGAAATGCTTTCCGTCGTGCGTAATTTTTTGGAAAAACCAGAGGAAGTACAATGAAAATACATATAGTTTTGGTCGAGCCGGAAATTCCTCAAAACACCGGCAATATAGTTAGGACTGCCGCCGCAACGGGAAGCGTGGTGCATTTGGTGCGCCCTTTGGGGTTCGATACAAGCGACAAAATGCTCAAACGCGCAGGTTTGGACTATTGGAAAGATTGCGAAATTCACTATCACGACGGTTTTGACGAACTGCGCGCGCAGTATGAGGATAAGCCGTTCTACTTTTTTTCCACCAAGGCGCAGCACGCCCACACAGAGGTTCAGTACCCGGACGAAGTGTTTTTGGTTTTCGGCAAGGAAACAAAAGGTTTGCCGGAAGAACTTATTGCGGCCAATTACGATCACGCCGTGCGTATCCCGATGATTGCCGACACTCGCTCGCTTAACTTGTCCAATTCGGTTGCAATTGCCGTCTACGAGGCTTTGCGCCAACACAACTACGAAGGTTTCAATTTTACAGGGCATTTGCGCACGATAGACCTGTGATTTGTCGCTTGCATTGGCGGCAAATCTATGCTAAAATAAAATATAATCGTTTTAGCGAGGCACACTATGTCCCGAATCGAAAGTTTCGAAATAGAAATTCCGCAACTCAATCGTTCTCGTATCGTTTGGGTGTATTTGCCCGACGGCTACGACGACGGCGATTGTTTCCCCGTTATCTACATGCAGGACGGGCAAAATTGCTTTTACGACAGGCTTTGCCACTTTGGCAACAGTTGGCGCGCGGCGGAAACTATGGACGAAATCGATGCCAAATTCGGCTACAAGGCAATTGTGGTGGCGGTGGAATCGGACGAGCGGTTTCGCCTTTCGGAATACAGTCCGTGGAAAATCGCTTTTAGGGCGTTCAAAGCCAAAAGAACGGTTGCAAAAAGCCGACTTAATCGCGGCCGCGACGGCGAAAAATACGCCGAGTTTTTTGCAAAAAACCTCATGGCGGAGGTCAACTCAAGGTACAAAACCGAAAAGGTTCGTCAGGGCAATGCCGTCATCGGCAGCAGCATGGGCGGGCGTATAAGCGCCTACTTGGGACTGGAATATCAGCGGCAATTTTCCCAAATGGGATTGTTTTCCACGTATACGGAGTTCAACCAAAAGTGTTGGAACAGGTTTGTCAAAAAGACGGTAATCTCCAAACCTATGAGAGCCGTGATTTACTGCGGAGGAAAGGAATGCGACGAGTTTACCACCGACAAGCGTATGAAGTGCAACTCTGTAAGACTTTACGACGATTTGGTCCGCTCGGGCGTGGATTGTAGGCTTATTTTGGAAAGCGGCAACGCTCACAACGAGTTATCATGGAGGCAGTTTTTCGGCGTGTTTGCGTTGGACTTTTTGCAAAGGTACTACGACAATTTGCCGACGGAGTAAAAACAAAAATACTTATTGCAGAATTTGTCGGCAGGGCAATGAATATGAAATTGATTTTGGCAAGCAATTCCCCAAGGCGCAAACAGTTGCTTTTGCAAGCGGGGTACAAATATACGGCAATCGGAGCAACCTGTGCCGAACGCAGCAATGCTGCAACTCCGCGCGGAGTGTGTTTGGAACAGGCTGTCGACAAGGCGCTTTCCGTCTATGCCGCCAATCGCGATTGCGTCGTAATCGGATGCGACACGGTGGTGGACGACAACGGTAAACTTTTGGGTAAACCGCTTAACGAAAGCCACGCGCGGCAAATGCTTAGTGAGTTGTCCGGCAAAACGCACTTGGTGCATAGTGGTGTTTGCATAGTCTATCCACAAGGTATTGTTGCCTTTACGGAAACATCGGCTGTTACGTTTCACGCGCTAACTTCCAAGCAAATCGACGACTACGTGGCAACGTGTTCTCCGCTGGACAAAGCCGGAGCCTACGGCGTGCAGGATAGCGGCTTCGTTTGCAACGTCGACGGAAGCTACAACAACGTGGTAGGTTTTCCCACCGAAAAGATTTTTGCGGTGCTGGACAAGATTTTAGACGACCAAAAGTAACGCTTTGCACTTGGCATAAGCAATGCGATTTTCAAAACAAAAAACAACACAAAACACATAATACGATAACCATACTTTCGCTACGGAGTAGAAGGAGATACAAATGGCAAACTACGACTTGATTTTCGATTTAGGGGCAAACTACATAACCGCCGCTCTCAAAAAGGACGGCTTTGTGGACAAAATTCCGTCGGTCGTCGCGTACGGCGGACAGGACAGCAAAGAAATCGTCGCCGTCGGATTAGACGCGTTTGAGGAATACAACCGCCAACACGGAGCGGTTAAACTGGGCAGACCTATTTTGGAAGGCGCGGTAATCGACGTTGAAGGCGTAACTGCGTTGGTGACGGAATTGCTCACAAGGCTTATCGGCGGCAAACTTACGGCGTTCAACAGGTACAACGTGTACTGCATATCTCCCTGCGGAATGATCTCCGCCGACAAAAAAACGGTGGAAGGCATCTTTTTGGGATTGGGCGCAAGGCAAGTGTTCTTTGTGGAAACGCCCGTTGCAATAAGTTATCAACTGTTTGGAGAGTTTAGCACGCGTCAGGGCATTGTGGCGGATTTGGGCTGCGATTGCGCCGACATTGCAATTGTGTACTCCAACGCAATTGTTTCCGGCTGTACGCTGTACTATGCCGGCAGACAACTTACCGAAGCCATAATCGAGCGAATTGCTTCCAAGTACATGGTACACTTGTCCTTCGAGCAAGCCGAATACCTAAAAGTCAACTGCGTGAGTATGTTCCCCAACGACGCAACTGCGGTTGTCGTTTCCGGACAAAACGTGCGCCACGGCGGAACGGAAAATATCTCCGTAAGCGCAAAGGAATTGTACGACACGGTTGTAGATTTTGCCAAAAAGTACGTAACGGTTATCCAAGGTTTGGTTGCCGGCGTTCCGCAGGAATTGCAATCGCTCGTCAAGCGCACCGGTGTTATGCTGTGCGGCGGTACGGCAAAAATCGCAGGGTTGGACGCTTACCTTCAACGCGAACTCGGCTTCCCCGTCAAGATTTCCGCTCGTTGCGACGATGCCGCAGTTGAGGGGATGCTTTCCGCATAAAAGCGTTTCTACGGTAAAAGAATGTCAAACAAAATTAAAAACGGATTGCCTTTTGACGGGCAATCCGTTTTACTTTGTAGTTATCGTTGCGTCCGCTTGCTTTTATCATCAAAACTCTTGGATGAACGTATTGCAAGCATGATTACGACACGATGTGGCAGTCGTCTTTGTGTCGGCGTCAAGGGACAAGCGGTTCGTCGTGTTCGTAGTCGAACCAAGGATAGTTTTTCCACTTTCCGCCGTTTAAGCAGTACATTTCTTCTACGGCAAACGACCAGCGCATGCAACTTTTGGTATCCGGCGTAAATTGCAAAAATTCGCCGCTTGCATAGGTATAGAAGAAACTTGCGTCCAGCGGCAAACAAAGTGTGTTTATCACGTCGGATTTTATAAACACTTCCCAAGGCTTTCCGTCGCGTGTGCCGACATAACTGAAACCGCTGTGATCCAAACGAATTTTGCCTTCGCCAACGATGTTGCAAATGCGGTCGTTGGGCATATATTCGTAGTCAGGCAATGCGCCCAGCGTGACGTGTTCTTCCAAACAAAAGTCGGGATTTTTCACTTCGCGTGCCATTGCGCGGCGTTCGTTGTCGAACCAAGCGCGGATGTTTTTGGGGACGCGGCTACCGGGGAGCGCCACAAGGTTGTATTTGTCGTCCAGCGTTGCGCCGTTGCCGCACTTCTTGCACTTAATTTCGTTGCCTTTGCCTTCCATTTGCATTTCTTCTCCGCAAACGGGGCATTTGTAAAGCAGTTGTTGCAATTCGTCGGCAAAGCCTCCTTTGCACTTGTAACTGTTTTGGCGTGTTTGGTTCCAAGCGTAGTCGTCGGTGAAAATCGCCTCGTCCATCTTTTGTTGGATGGTTTCTTCGTCGTATTCGGCAAGTTGTTCGGGGGTGAACAATTCGAACAGTTCAATTTCCACTTTGCCGTAGCGTTCGGTTATGTCAAATTTGGGGCTTACAAAGTATCCTCCGTGGATACGCACGCCCAAAACGGTTGCACCGTAGTGTTTAAGCATTTTGCCGCTGCCCAGCATCGAGGGTTGTTGTGCTCCGGAAGCGGTGGACATTCCGCAAGGGAAAATGCAAACCGTTCCTTCCTTTTCCTGCTTGATAATTTTTGCCATGCACTTTATGGCTTTAATATCCGGCACGAAATTCTTTTTGGGGATAACATGTCCCACCGCAAACGCAAATTTGAACTTTTTGCGGTGAAATTCGTTTTCGGCGGCAACAAAGTTGATTTTTCTGTTGGGAATAGCAAACGTCACAAACGCGTAGTCCATTCTGGATGCGTGGTTTGCAACTATCATCAGCGGTTTGCCTTTGTATTTGTTCAAGTCCACGGTAGAGTTTACCGTAACGTTGCATTTTTTGTAGTATAAGGCTTTTGTAACGATGGAAAGCACACTGTGCATAATCAATCCCGGCTTTTTGACTTTCAAAGCCATAACTTCTTCGTTTATCGTTTTCTTCATAGAGCCTCCCTCAGCTTGTGGAGTTGCTTGCGTATGTAATTTGCATAACAACTACTGTATTTTAGCACAGCATCGGAGCGTTTGCAACAAATAATTTAACGATTGTTAAATCTTAACAATTGTCAACGTTGAGCGCTCGAAAAAAAAGGCTGAAAATCAGCCTTTGGGGGTAATTGGTGATAGGAACGGAACTGCTAACTATTTAGTATTCGTTGACTTCCGGAAAACAGTGTTGGTGAATAGGTGCAAGCGCGCGGTAACCTTCGGCGCGACCTTTGCCGCTTTTCAGTCCCAATCTAATTTCCCGCAGCTTAAAATAACTGCGGTATGCGTTCAGTTCGTTTTGCGAAAATTGCGATTGGTGCAGGGCAATGGCATTCATGTGTGCCTCAAAGCAGCCGCTAACATTTACGTATGCGTTGGGCTTGTCGGTGTAGTAGAACGCAATCGTTATGTTTTTCACGCTGCCCGTAAGTCCCAGCCGCGCGGTAAGTTTGTCCCACGAGGCAAAAAACACGGCTTTTGACGTTGCCTCTCCCACATTTACGTGGTCGGGGTGCAGTTCGGACGGGCAAAGATAGTCCGGGCAAAACACGATGTCGGGCTTAACTCGCAAAATCGTTTTGACTAAACTTTCGGTCAAAAGTTTGCAGTCGTATGCCGAGCCGTCGTCATATGGCAAAAATTCCACGTCGGTCACGCCCAACAGTTTTGCCGATGCCGTCGCTTCCCTTTGGCGAATTTCCACAATTTGGCTTTCGGTCAAAGTTTCGTCCAGACTTCCCACGCAACCGTTTGTGGCAATCGTAAAGTGGACGTTTTTGCCCATTTTGCGAAGTTTTTCCACCGTGCCGCCGCAGGCAACTTCTATGTCGTCCGGGTGCGGACCAACAAACAAATATGTGTCGAATTGCGTCAAATTAGGCAGCGGAGCGGCTTTTTTCAAAAATCCCAGCAGCATATATGGTTTTCTCCCGGTGTAGGGTTTTTGCAACTTCGCAGTTTAACATATTTGAAGTGCGAAAAAGATAGTTTTTTTTGCGGAAACACGAAAGTGTTTGAAAGATTTTGTCGACAGGCAAAAGATTTACTTCGTACAGTTTATAATACAAGAAGTTGCAAGCTTGCTTGCAAGGGCTTGCGACTTCGCCGTTTTACATACTTGAAGGCAAAAACGCTAGTTTTTGCGGAAACACGAAAGTGTTTGAAAGATTTTGTCGACAGGCAAAAGATTTACTTCGTACAGTTTATAGTACAAGAAGTTGCAAGTTTGCTTGCAAGGGCTTGCTACTTTGCCTTTTTTTCAAACCGTGATGCACAATTTATTGTGGAAGTTGCGTGTGGCAACTTAAAATAGGACTTGTCCGAATTTTAACATCACATAGTGTGTAATATCGGAAGTTTTGTCTGAAAGCGCACCAAACATAATCGATTGTTTTATATCCTGTCCCGTGTATTACTATAACACTTTTCTTTTGTCTTGTAAACGGGGTATTTTGTTTGGAGAGTCGGCTTGTGTATGCTGCAAATCAAGATATTTGTTTAATGTAAACAAATGTTAAATGTCGTGTTCAAATCGTTGCCATAATTGCCCGTTGTGTGGTATAATGTTCCAAAAGTCGGGCAACAAGTTTGCTTTGGCAAAAATGTCAACAAAGTATAGTTACGGCACGCGCCGCAAGCATATGGAGAAAACAATGAAAGAATACAAAAAAATCGACACAACGCTCCGTCCCAAACGCCCCAATTTGTTTTGGTACGGGCTGGAAAAGATAATAGAAGGTTTCTATCTGGCGGGTACAAAAACCACAATCAAGCGCATAAATTGCGAAGGGCTAAAACCTCCTTATTTGGTAATAGCAACTCACTCGTCGTTTGTGGACTTTCCTATGGTCAATCGCTGCACCAAACATCGTTGCACTTGGGTTGTTTCCGTAGAGGAGTTTGTGGGCAGGAACTACGTAATGCGTTCTATCGGCGGCATTTACAAGCACAAATTTACCAACGAACCGTCGGTGGTGCGTAACGTTGCGTACTCGGTAAAGAAAATGAACACAACATGCACGTTCTTCCCGGAGGCAAGGTTTTCGCTCATCGGCAAAACCGAACCCATCGACAAGGCGCTGGGCAAACTGGCAAAACTTTGCAAATGCCCGGTTGTGGTTATCGTGATGCATGGCAACTTTATTCGTTCGCCACAATGGTGCAAACGCCCGTACCGAAAAGTGCCTTTGGTTGCGGAAATGAAACAGGTCGCCACTTTGGAAGAGGTGCAAACCTTGTCCGCCGAAGAAATTCAATCTCGCATAGAGCAAGCGTTTGTCTACAACGACTATCATTGGCAATTGGAAAACAAAATAAAGGTGGATAGTCCCAAGCGTGCACACAACATTCATCGCGTTTTGTATCAATGCCCCTCTTGCGGGGAGGAATTTACAACCGATAGCAAGGATACCAAAATTTGGTGTAAGCACTGCGGAAAAAGTTGGACGATGGACGAATACGGCAGATTGCTTGCCGACGACGGCAAAGATATCTACACCGATCCCACCGAGTGGTACGACTATCAGGCGGCAAACGTCAAAAAGGAAGTAGAGGCCGGAACGTATCGCTTCGAGGACGACGTTTACGTGGAAAAACTCGTATCTTTTTCCGGAAAAGGCTTTGTTCGTTTCCCGGAAGTGGCACACTTGGTTCACGACGAAAACGGTTTTACCGTCAAGGGGGTTCACGACGGTCAGTCGTACACGCTGCATCGCGATGCAATTTCCATGAGTTCGGTACATATCGAGTACGACTTCAAAGGACGTGGCGATGCTTTTGACCTGTTCGACGGCAAAGACACCTATTGGATTTACCCGATAAATAAACCCAATCCGCTAACCAAATTGCATTTTGCTCAAATCGCGCTTTACAACAAACTTTCCGCCGAGGCAGAAAACAAATAAATAATTTATGCACACAAAAAAAGCCGTTGCACCAATACCGTGCGACGGCTTTTTTTGTTTCCCAAAACCAAACTTGTAGACTGCCAAAACCACGTTGCTATGTGCAAGTGTCTGTTTCGACGACAATCATCGTTCTTTGTCGACAAGGTTTTTAATTTCAAGCATAAAACAAACCGTTTTTTTGTCAATGCTTGTTAGAGCGAACGCGTGTACTCAACCGGGAAGTTATGGAAAGGGTAGCGCAAGTTGCTCACGCATATTGGAGGGAGTTATGAAAAAAATCATCGTTGCCGTCGTTTCTGTCGTAATTTTGCTTGCCATTATTTTTGCCGTGCCGTTGGGCAAAACGGCGGATTTTTTGCGCATACATATTCGCGCCAACAGCGACGCCGCAGCCGATCAATCGGTAAAATACAAGGTCAAAGCCGCCGTGGTGGAGTACCTTACGCCCTACGTTGCCGATGTAAAAAGTAAGGAGGACGCAATTGCGGTTATCACTGTCGAACTAAAAAACATAGAAGCGATTGCCGACCGCGTTCTTGCGGAAAACGGATTTGAGTATCGCAGCAAGGCAAAAGTCAAAAGTGAAAACTTTCCGGATAGAACGTACAACGGTGTAACGCTATCCGCAGGCGTGTACGACGCGCTCATTTTGGAACTAGGCAAAGCCGACGGTGCAAATTGGTGGTGTGTGGTATATCCTCCGCTTTGCTTTGTGGGAGGGGAAAGCAACGGCACAAATCAAATAACGTATCGAAGCAAAATTTTGGAAATTATTGCCGAATGGCAAAGCAAGCACAAGTAAAAACAGGCAATATGTGCCGTCAAACGGCATTTTGCGCAAAAACGGCGCGACGGAAAACAAAGGTTTTTGTCGGATATAACACCGTAAAAAACAAATTGCAATTCGTTTTGACATCCTTCGACAAAATATCAAATATAGACCAAAAACATAACAAAACACGACGCCCGCTTCGGTGCTACAATGTACTTGCAAGTCAGTGGCGGACAAGTTTTCCGTTACCGCCCAAACTATCGCAAAACACTATTTGCCAACAAGGAGGCTAACATTGATCACCGTAGGACTTATAGGGCAAAACGAGATTGCCGAACAACTTAGTCAAAACAAACAGTTCAACGTGGTATTTAACGTTGACGGTGTAGGTGCAAGAGAAGTACTTAATAAATATTCACCCGACGTGGTGCTTACCGAACTCGTAATGGCAGGCGAGGACGGTTTTGCGCTTTTGGAACAGTACAAGGATACTTCTTTTATTGTGGTTTCCAAGTTGCAAAACGAAATGTTCGTGGTAAAGGCGCTGGAACTCGGCGCCAAGTACTACCTGATTAAGCCTGCCGAAATCGAAATTATCGAGCAACGCATTTTGAACGTAACCGAGGGACAGGCATTGAACAAAAAAGCGGCGTTATCCCGTCGCACCGTTTCGGAAAAATCGTTGGACGAACGCATCAGCAACATTTTTGTAAGCGTGGGAATCCCCGCGCATATAAAGGGCTATCAATTTTTGCGCGAGGGCATAAAACTTGCCGTGGAGAATCCTCCCATCATCAACGCCATAACAAAAAGTTTGTACCCGTCCATTGCCGACAAATTTAACACTTCGTCCAGCAAGGTGGAGCGCGCTATTCGCCACGCAATAGAGGTTGCGTGGAATCGAGGAAAGATAGAAAACATCAACGGAGTGTTCGGCGTAAAGGTGTACACGTCGGCGGAAAAACCCACCAACGGCGAGTTTATTGCGCTTTTGGCGGACAAAATGCTGCTGGAAAGTGCCTACTAACGGCATACTCATTGGCTGTCAACCGTGCATAGCGCGAAAAGTTGTTTAACGATATCCTTTGACGAGTGCAAACAAACTTTTTTTCGGAGTGCGAGTGCAAACGCTTGCTTTGTGGCAAATTGCAAGCAGTCGTGCATCGATTTTGCCGATAAAAACAACAAAACTTCCAAGCTACGATAGTTTTATATCGGGGATTACGGCACTTATCTTTAACTGTTCTTGCAGCAAATTGCTCTTTGCCGAGTTAAACACGCTCAAAGTACGCGTAACAAAAAAAAGACCGAAAACTTGTGCGTTTTCGGTCTTTTGCAATATATGTATTTTGTTTTTAGCACAAAAAAAGTTTTTAGTCTAAATCGAAGTGATAAAAACGGTCCTTCATATGTCCGAAGTAGAACGTTATCAACTCTCTTATGTAGCGTTCCTGTACGTCTGCGGAATCTCCGCCGTCCAACACCAAAAACAGGCTGGTCAAAAATCCTTCCGCAACCGATGCCGCAAAATCCGGATTGGTGATTTTCACGTCGATTTCCGGGAAATTTTCTTCCAGCATAAGTTTAAGTTTTTGTGCGATGACTTTTACGATGTACTTAACAAATGAGTCGTAGTGGACGGTGTTGCCCTTTCTGATGATAATCAGTTCGTCGTTGTATTGCATAAGGAAAGCCACCAACACTTCGGACACTTCCTTCATGCTTTTGCCTTCAAACGCAAAATCCTTTTCTATGCTTTGGCGAATGCTTTCCATAAACGGATTGATAACCGCAAAGTAGAGCGCCTCCTTGTTTGTAAAATATCTATACACGTTGCCTAACGAAATTTCGGCATTGTTTGCTATGTTGCGGATGGACGCGTCGGAATATCCGTGTTCTTTGAACTCATCGATTGCCGAAGCCAAAATCTTATTGCGAATTTCTTTTTTTAAGTATTGCATATTGAACTCTCCTACTGCACTCATTTTACCACAAGTTATATTATAGTGCAACCATTCAGCAAAATTATTTCAAGAATTTTCATTATTGACAAATCGCGCCGATATGTGCCTTTTGTGCGAAAGTGCAAGCGTCGGACGGCAACATTTGTCCTCAAATTTATTGTGCGGTGCAAAAATACGTTTGCTTGGCAACTGCAAGAGGAAAACGCATCGTAGCCCGTAATCAAACAAACGATAAGTTTTTCAGTCGGCTCGGACGTGTGCAAATCCGTTTTTAGTTTCGGCTCACAAGGCAATCTGCCGACTTCGGTGCAAAATTTCCCTCGGCGGAGTAAAAATTGCAACGATGCAACAAAAAAGACCGTAACGCTTTGCCTTTTTCAAAGGCTTTTTCGTTGCGATCTTTCGATTGACTAATTTTCGGTATTTTGTTGTTCTGCTTCGCCGTCATCGTTGTTTCCGTCGGTTGCGTCTTGTTGCTCTTCGTCGGATACTTCGTATTCCGGCTCGGCTTTAACTGCTTTCAGGTATTCGCGAATGTCGGGCAAAACGCAAATATAGTAGGGAAGGTTCACCACAAAAATCAGCGCTTTGCAAATAACCGTAATCAGCATGCCGAGGGCAGGTATCCAGCCCAGCAGCAAGTTTACCACGGTCAAAATCATTTCGGCGGCAATTGCAACGCAGTAGAGCGGCAATCCGACCGCAATGCACAAGGTCTTTGCCGACACGTAAAAGAAGTTTTTGCTCGTGTAGTGGAATATCCAATAAAATCTTTGTCTGTAATATACTTTCATAGTACCTCTTTGTCGGCAGGTGCCGCAAATTTATAAGTTATGTTTGAGTGTGTAATAAACGCACCAAGCAATGTCGATGATTTTTCAAATCGGGAACGTCAAACAGTGGCTCTTGTAACAAACCCGCAATCGGAAAAATTTGCTTTTCGTCATGGTACTACCTTTGCGCATTGTTGTCAACAAATTACAAAAGTAGAGGTACGTCGGTAGATTAAAACGGTTTGTTGCCGCATATTCGTCGGCAATTTGCGGCAAACCGGCCTAAAACTCGAATTTCAGCAGGTAAGTTACGCTTCCGTCATCGGCGGTGCGTTTTGCATAGGTTGTCTTGCCGAATTTGCTCACGCAAACGTAGTTGTCCGGCCAGTTTAGCGATTTGTCGACGGCAAATTCTATCGTAAAGTATTTGTGGTCGGTGGTTCCGTCGTAGTTTTTGTTGGTGGAACGATACGCATTCACGTAGGCAATCAAGTTGTTAAGTTCGTTTAGACTGTTTATGTGCAAGTCGAAGCCTTTTACTCCTTCAAAGGATATTTTGGAGTATACTTCGTAACTTTCCGTGGGAGTGGCAAACAACGTCGTGTCAAAGGTGCAACCCGTTTTGGTTTTGTAATTATCGGTAAACATAAACTGCGTGTAGGTCAGGTATTCTTCGGCATTGTTTATGCTCAAATTGCCGTGAGTCACGTCCACGCCCCACCAGTTGTCGTCTATGTACACTTTGTTCCAAGCGTGTCCAACGCCGTTGCTGGTTCCGGTTATGCGCACGCAGGCGATGTTCTCCAATCGGCACAGAATCAAAAAGGCTTTGCTGATTCCGTCGCACACCGCGCGGTAGTCGTCAAACACACCTTCTGCTTGCCAAGCTTTGTACTGCATCCAATTGTCTGAGTACGAGGGGGAAAGCGCCGCTTTGTCGTAGCGAACGTTTAGCACCAAGTAGTCGTATATCGCTTTAACTTTTTCAAAGTCGGTCATGTACGTGCCGATTATTTTGTTCAAAATTGCTTTTGCTTTGGTAAGAGCGGTGTCCGCCGCCGAACCGCTTTTTGCAACGGGCAGGTAGCCGTTTTCCATTGCATAAACAAGTTGGTTGGTGGTTTGCACGTTCAACCGTTCGGTAAGGTTGTAAATGGCAAAATCGTCAAACGCATCGTCGCGCGGATTGTCGTTATTCCAAGTGAATGCAAACTCGAATTGCTGGTCTAAAGTGTCGCCTACTACCGAGTTCGGGGTAATTTGGTTGGTGCTTTGCAACGTAAGACTTGTTAAAACGTAGTCGTTTTTGTTGTAGGAGTACACAAGCGCTTGCTTGGCAGGAAACGTGCTTTTGTTGTTGAGGTCGTTAACCAGTTTGTTCAGTTCGGATGCGGAATTGCAATTGACGTTGTATCCGTCGGTGAATTCCAACGAAATTTTGTCCGCCGAAGTGATAGAGTTAAAGTGAACGTAGTCCACCCACAGTTCCAATTCGTTGCGGTTGGAAATTTTAACCGTTCCCGTTTTGACTTGCGCGTCGAATTTGTCAAAGACGTCGCTTTGCGGTGTGTAGGAAACGGCTTTCCATTTGCCGTACAAGGTTATCGGCTCGTTTGCCGTCAGCGGAAAGGCAACGGCAGAGGTACAATCTTCGTCCGAGTACCAACCGTCGGCGGTGTAGCCGCTCATTCCCAGCGCTTTTCCGTCCACGATAGGTCTGTTTACCGTTCCCCCCACGTTGACTTTTTGCGTCAGCGAGTCAATCGCTTTTCCGTTTATGCAAAAGGTTGCGGTAACTTGTTTTGTAAAGTAGGCATACAGATTGTTGTTTGCGGAAATCAATTCCACCGTCAGTTCTTCCACGCGCTGTCCTTTGCCGTCGGCCGCGGTGTACCAGCCGTCAAAAAAGTATCCGTCTTTGGAAAGCGGTTCCAGTTTTGTCCCGTCCATGGTAACGTCAAACCGAGTGGGATTGGGATTGTGGCAAAGACCGACGTCGTGGTAGTAAATGTTGTACGTTATCGGCTCTATGCGAACTTCAACTGTAACGTCCGCCGTAACGTTTGTAAAAGTGTGCTTCAATGATTGGTAGTCCGAGCCGAGTTTGTTGCCGCTTTGGTCGTACCAACCCAAAAACTTGAAGCCGTTTTTTATGCTGAGGCTCACGGTGACGTCGTTGCCTATCTGCACGCTAGTGTCGCTTGCCGTAAAGCCTTGCGGATATTCGGAATTTAGGTAAATTTCAAACGTGCGCGGAGTTACGCCGAATTCCGCCGTGTAGGTTGTCGGTTCGGTTGCTTTGGTCAATGCCGGTTGCCACCCTAAAAACGGAAAGTCCTGCGTGTCGGAGCTGGGCTTGTGGGGCGTTCCTTCCGGATAGACGGGAATTTTGCCGTAGTCGCATTCCACAACAACCGACGCGCCGTTCACCACAAATGTGATTTGCACGGGAATCGGATTCCAACGAGCGGTCAAAACCACGTGTTCGGTAACTTTTGTGTCCTTTGTCCACAAATTGCCCTTTTGGTCATACCAACCGCCGAACGTATAGCCGGTTTTTGTGGGTTCGGGCAACGTTACGGTAGTGCCTTTGCTCACGCTAACTTCGGTTTCGGAAATTCCGTCGTCGAAAGTTACGGTAAACTTTGGCGAAACCAAGTCGTCCCAAAGCGAACATGCCGAAAGTGCGGCAACAAGGCAAAGAATCAACAATGTCGTTGTTATTGCGGAAAGTTTTTTGTTCATCGTGTACCTCTGAAAGTATCTGTCGGCTGCAAAGCCTTTTGGTTGCGAGCGGTTGCGCGCGCATCTTTTTAGTGGCAAAAGTTTCGATAAAAATTGTTACATGTTATAGGAAGTAAGGCCTTTCCCTGTCGGCAAAATTCTTCAAATTTTTGCAAATTTGTCGCAAAACCGACATTTTTACATCCTATGGCGTATAAGGCGATTAAGTTGAAAACCATTGCAAGCAAGTTTTCAATATCTTGTATTATAGCATACATTCCACAGCAAAAAAAGTTATTTTCATCATTTTTTTTCAATGCAAACCTCCGCGCTGGCAAAAAGACGGTAAATTGTAACAAAATTGGCATTTTTGGCTACTATTTGGCGAATTTTGCAACTTTGAAAATTCTATTTGCAAAATTTTGCAAAAAAATCGCAAAACTATTGAAAATAACCGAATTTGGTGATAATATGTTATGCGGATAAAAAATAATCGGCGTTTTTGCCCGAGGGTTTGCTTTGGAAAAACGCCTTGCACTTAAGGAGGAAGTATGGAACAAGTAGCAATCAATGCGGTACGTATGCTGGCGGTAGACGCCATCGACAAGGCAAAAAGCGGACACCCCGGTATTTGCTTGGGCGCGTCTCCCATGTTGGTAGAGTTGTATTGCAATCATCTTAACACCTGCGTAAAACGCTTGGATTGGATCAACCGCGACCGTTTTGTGCTTTCCGGCGGACACGGCGTGCCTATGTTGTATGCAATGTTGCACCTTATGGGTGCCGGCGTTTCCGTCGATGACCTAAAAAATCTTCGTCAATACGGAAGTATCACCCCGGGACACCCCGAACTTGGCGTAACTCCGGGTATCGACGTATCCACGGGACCGCTCGGTCAAGGCATCGCAATGGGCGTAGGCTTTGCCATGGCGGAAAGATTTTTGGCGGCAAAGTTCAACAAAGAGGGCTATCCCGTCATCGACCACTACACCTACGTTATGTGTGGCGACGGCGACTTGCAGGAGGGTATCGCGCAGGAAGCCATTTCCCTTGCAGGACACCACAAACTCAACAAACTTATTTTGTTGTACGATTCCAACGACGTTCAGTTGGACGGACCTACAAACGCATCCTACACCGAAAACATTGCCGAAAAGTACAAGGCAATGGGCTTTAAGTACATCAAAGTTCCCGACGGAAACAATCCCAAGTCCATCGCAAAGGCAATCCGTCGCGCAAAAAAATCCACCGACGCCCCCACGCTTATCGAAGTTAAAACGATAATCGGCTACGGCAGTCCGCTTGCGGGATTGTCGGATAGTCACGGCGCGCCTTTGGGCAGCAAAACCGCCGAACTTCGTGCCGCTTTGGGTTGGCAGTACGAGCCGTTTGACGTTCCGGAAGATGCCTATTCCTACGTAAAGTCCACGGGCGTTCGTCGCGGCAAGAGAGAATACAAAAAATGGGTTGCAATGTTCAACGCGTACAAGCGTGCCTATCCGGAATTGGCAAAACAATTCGAGCGCGCACTTATCGGCGAAGTTGACGTTCAAACAAACATGGGCTACGAAGTCGGGCATATCGATGCATCTCGTAACGTCGGCGGCAAAGTTTTGGCAAAACTGTCCGAACTCAATCCGTTGCTTATCGGCGGCAGTGCGGACTTGACAAAATCCACCAAGGCAAAAGGCTCGGACGGAGATTTTACTCCGCAAAATCCTTTGGGACGCAACATTTGCTTCGGCGTGCGCGAACACGCAATGGGAGCAATAGTAAACGGTATAACCCTTCACGGAATGACTCGCGGTTTTTCCGGCGCGTTTTTCGTGTTTAGCGACTATATGAAGGCGTCCGTGCGCCTTGCCGCGCTTATGGGTGTGCCTTCGATATTCGTTTTCACGCACGATTCCGTTGCCGTAGGCGAAGACGGTCCCACGCACCAACCCGTTGAGCAACTTGCAGGATTCCGTGCAATGCCCAACCTTAACGTTTTCCGTCCTGCCGATGCTTACGAAACCGAGCAATGCTTCCGTTTGGCAATGCAAAGCAAACATACCCCCAGCATTATCGTTTTAACTCGTCAAAACCTTGTGGACGAAGTTCACGAAAACAGTCACGTCGATTGCGGTGCGTACGTTGTCAAAACCGAACGCGGCAATTTGGATTTGTGCTTGCTTGCCAGCGGATCGGAAGTTAATCTTGCAATGCGCGCGGCGGAAGTTTTGGAAAGCGAAGGCGAAAACGTTCGCGTAGTATCCATGCCCAACATGGCAGGATTCGAACTGCAAGACGCTCGCTACAAAACGTCGGTGTTGCCCAACCGCAACAAAACCGTCGCTATCGAAATGTCCAGTTCCATGGAGTGGTACAAATACGCACGCTACGTGTACGGTATCGACCACTTCGGAGCAAGCGCACTGGCAAACGTTTTGATGCAAAAGTACGGATTCACGGTGGACGAACTTGTGGAACATCTCCGCACGCTGCTGTAAAAGCCTAAAATAGCAATTGAACATACGCGTCGCAAGGAAAGTGCCTTTGCGGCGCGTTTTTCCTTTGCTTTGGCAGCATTCGCACGGTAAGCGGCGGATGTGC
>CAKRAM010000099.1 GCA_934294965.1 uncultured Clostridia bacterium | reverse complement strand
GACGTATGCCGACTACACGGTTACCGAGGCAGGATTCGGCGCGGATTTGGGGGCGGAAAAGTTTTTGGACGTAAAATGTCGTTTTTCCGGACTTAAACCCAATTGCGTGGTAGTTGTTGCAACTTGTCGCGCGTTAAAATTGCACGGCGGTGCGGATAAAGCAAGCCTTTCGAAAGAAAATTTGACTGCACTTAATAACGGCTTGCCGAATTTGTTAAGACACGTAAGCAACATCACAAACGTTTATCGTTTGCCTTGCGTTGTTGCTGTAAACAAGTTTACATCCGATACGGCGGCGGAAATAAATACCGTCGTCAACGCCGTAAAAGCCACTGGTGTCGATTGCATTCCATGCAACGTTTGGGGCGAGGGTGGCAAGGGTGCGACCGAACTTGCAAACGCCGTTGTCGACTTGTGCGACAAAGATAACTCTACGTTCAGATTTGCCTACGATGACGATTTGCCCGTGAAAGATAAAATTTTTGCGGTTGCGTCCAAAATTTACGGCGCGGCAAAAGTGGAGTATTCCGCAAAAGCCGAAAAGAGCTTGGCGGAACTGGCTTCGCTTAATATCAACAAATTGCCTGTGGTCATAGCCAAAACGCAATACAGTTTTTCCGACGATCCAACGCTACTTGCCGCTCCGAAAAGTTTTACTTTGCACGTGCAAGACGTAGAATACCGCGGCGGCGCAGGCTTTTTGGTTGTAATTGCAGGAAATATTTTGCTTATGCCGGGGCTTCCAAAAGTGCCTAACGCCGTCAATATGACTATCGATAGCGACGGAATGATAGAAGGACTATATTAAACTTACAGATGGGAGAAAATATGCCTAGATTATATTTCAAATACGGAACAATGGGAAGCAGCAAGTCTGCGCAAGCACTGATGTGCAAATTCAATTACGAGCAAAAGGGCATGACGGTTTTACTTGTGAAACCATCGTTGGATAATCGCGGTGACGTGGACAAACCCATGGTGCGTTCGAGAATCGGTCTTGTTTCCGATTGCAAAATCATAAAGCCGTCCCAAAGTTTTTTTGATTTGTTCAATGACTTCAAAGATAAACACGGGTGCGACTGCATAATAGTGGATGAAGCGCAGTTTTGTATTACTGAACAAATCGACCAACTGAAGCAACTAACAAAACTCGTGCCGGTTTTGTGCTATGGTTTGTTGAATGATTTTAGATGTAAATTGTTTGAGGGTAGCAAGCGCCTTGTCGAACTTGCCGATTCCTTGCAAGAAATCAAATCTGTGTGCCGTTGCGGACGAAAGTCTACGGTAAACGCAAGATTTATCGACGGTAAATGCGTTGACGACGGTCCTGTCGTGTTTATCGGCGGAGACGAAAGTTACGAAAACATGTGTTACTGGTGCTGGCAGGAAGAACTTGCAAAAACCAAAGAAAACAAGTAGTTCTTCCTATTTTTGCGTTAAAATCTACTACAGATATTTGATAAAAATAATGCGTCTCGTAAAGCAATTGCTTTGTGAGACGCATTTTTCATTGTTCTATTATATGGCTATGCGACGATATTCCAATCTTATATATCGTGAAAACTCTATTTGGCTTTGGATAATTTTTGCGAGCAAATTGTCAATATTAACATCAAGTTCAGCCATGTTCTCTTCTATTTTTGCGGAATATTCCACGTTTACCTTTTTGTAAATTTTGTAAATAATGCCAAATTCTCTTCTTCACGGATAAAAAGCATTTCGTTTTGTGCAATTCTGTGTGATGAATGTTATCGGCGACTATTTTATTATGCATCCGTCGATTGCGGTAGCGCAAAGTTTCGACCAACGTTTTAGGTAAGCATTGCTGTAATTTCCGATAGACGATTGCATATTGCGTAGTCTTGTAGCAACGTCTTTAGTTTTAATTTCGCAAGTGATTTTACCTTTTTTGCCGATTTCTATTTTGTCGCCGTCCTGCAAAACGGAAAATAAGCATTGCTCGCCGGACTCCGGAGTGATACATCCTACGGAGATTCCGTTATAAACGTCGGAGATATTGCCGTCGGTGATTACGGCAACGTTTGTTATGCCCATACCTTCCAGCAATGCTTGGCTGTAAAAAATTTTGGGCATGCCGGGCGCAGATTTGGGACCTTCTCCGCGTATTACAATCACTTCTCCGTCGGAAATTTCGCGGTGGAGTATTGCTTCAACGGCAAACGCTTCACTTTCGTACACCTTAACTTTGCCACAAAATGCAGGCATTCCTGCGGGAATTCTTGCTATGCAGCCGCTTTCGGCAACGTTACCGTACAAAACCTTTATCGGAGTGGATGCCGCTTGATCGTTCCATTTTGTTATGACGTTGTTGTCGATTTCGCGTTCGTCCGCCAACGCTTGTTCGATTGTGCGTTCTCCGTCGATTTGGCAATCGGTCTTCAACTTGCCGGCAACGTAGAGGTTTTTCAATACCGCATAAACGCCGCCCGCTTTGTGGAATTCCTGCATGAACGCAGTGTTATTTTGTTTTTGCGCAAGTTGTTTTGAGTTTTCGGCAATTTGGCCGATTGTTTTTATGGATACGTTTTTAAGCGCAAGCGTTTTGGCTAGGGCAATAAGGTTAATGAGTGCAGTGGTTGAGCCGCCGCATGCCAAATCCAGCATAATTGCGTTGTTTATGGAAGCGGTGGTGACGAGCCTTCTCGGAGTGCATCTTTGCTTTACCAATTCTATTATTGCGTTTCCTGTGTCGAACGCAATGTTATCTCGTTCAAACGTACCTGCCGGTGCAGTGCCGTTGCCCTTAACTGCCAAGCCGAACGACTCGGCGAGGCAATGGAAACTGTTTTCATCATAACTGTTGCAATCAGTACCGGGAACAAGCGGGTAAAGCGCTTCAAGTTCGTGAATTTTGTCATATGGCGTTTTGCCCGTCTTAACAAGACCGATTTGCTTATAAAGTAAATCGTAGCCGTACTGCTTGTTTTCAAACAGCAGCGGCGACATAGTGCCGACACTAACAAACATGCAAGGCAAATTCATTCTTATAGCGCCTAAAAGCATTCCCCAAGCAACGTTTGATTGGGAAACTACAAACACAATGCCGTCGTAAAACTCTGCGGAG
>CAKRAM010000098.1 GCA_934294965.1 uncultured Clostridia bacterium | reverse complement strand
GAGTAGCACACCCGCCACTCGGTTTTTTGCTATGGATTCAGTATTATTTATTGTTTGAGCCGTATTATTTGCAAAATGAGAACAACGAAATTCGCTTTTAATCCAAATTTTCCAGAAAAGTATCTAGTTTTATAATAAATTTGCATATTTTACTTGACAAATGGCGACGGGGGGGGGGATCCTTGTAACGTGGCAACGTGCGCTTGCATTTTGAGCCGATCAGTTTGGTGGATAACCCCACCCGCGCGCATTGTTTGTTGCCACGTTACAAGCGGACTTGTCCGTTTTCCTTTCTTCCACATTCGGCATTGGCATTGCCATGAGCCGTTTAAGGTAAACGTACAAATTCGTAAGTAGTGTGGTGCTTTCAAAGCAATTTGTTCAAAATTATTATTTTTGCAACCGCAACAGAGCAACCGTGTTTGAGGCTTTTGCAACATAATTGTTGCCCTGCCGTCAAACGACAAAAAATATTTAAGGAGAAAACGCTTATGAAAAACAGCAAAAATCGCGGTTTTACGATTGTCGAACTGGTAATCGTAATTGCCGTAATTGCAATTCTTGCCGGCGTGCTTATCCCGACGTTCGTCAGTGTAATTAAAAAAGCGAACACCAGTGCGGATGTTCAAGCCACTCGCCAAATGAATACGCAACTTGCAATGTTGGATGCAACGGATAAACCTGAAAATATTAACGATGCAATTCGTGCGCTATCCGATGCAAAAATCGATCTCGATAACTATAAACCGCTTACCAGCGGAATGCAGTATTATTGGGTAAAAGACATCAATAGAGTCGTTTATGCAAACGATGCGTATGAGGTTGTGTATCCCGATGAGTACAAAACACTAACTAAAACTGCAGGAAATTGGTACAGTCTTAACGGTGAAATTAAGTTGGAAAGCTACACAATTGCAGAGAGTAAAGAAGTTGCAGTGTCTAGTGCAGGACAGTTGGTTTCGTTCATTAACAACTACAACAAAGGCGTGTCCGAAACGAAGTCCGTTACCAAAATCACGCTTTCTAACGACATTGACCTTATGGGTGCGTCGTATAAATTTATCGGAAATGAAACAAACGGCTACACAAGCGATTTGGAAATTGACGGTAACGGAAAAAAGATATACGGCTTCCGCGATGATAGTAACACAATCTTCGGTCCAGGTGAATTTTCTAAAAAGGGATATGGCTATGGTTTGTTCTACAAAATCGGTTCCGGTGCAACGGTAACGATTAAGAACGTAACATTTTCCGGGATGGTAGCCGACGATACGAAAAATAGCGATACCGGTACGGCAGGATTGATAGCAGGTTATGTATACGGCAATCTGGTTCTTGAAAACGTAACAATCGAAAACGGATATATTCACGGTTCGCAAAAAATCGGCGCAATTGCCGGTCGTGTGGATGGAAGCCTTTCACTGAAAAACGTCACATTGAAAAATGTAGAAGTAGTCGGTGAACTCGAAGTTGCAAAGCTTGTTGGCTATGTCATCGGATCGGTTACGGTTGATAATGTAAATGCAACTGAAAACGTTACCGTCAAGAATCCAGACGGCTTCGACTGCAGCTCAATCTATAACTCCGAATTGTTCTCTAGCCAGAAAATCGCAGCAGTAACAGGCAAGGCAAACGTCGAGAATACACTTTTCTACATAGAAAAGGCTGTCGATACGTCGACTGGTAAATTATATAGTGGTAGACATTACATTTGGTCGGGAATAACTCAAGATTATTTTTGGCAAATTATCGCTTCCTCCGAACGTCAAATAACAATTGACAATAAACCTTGCTATTATTATGGCTGGGCTACAAGTGGAAATATAGTAAAATAACAAAAAGCGTAACGTACTTCGCAAATATTGTACTTTCGTTGTACGTGTAGTTTAATTTGCAAAAAGCCTTGAAAACGCAATGTTTTCAAGGCTTTGTTTTTGTTGCAATATTTCGTCAATTGCGCGTTCTACTTAATTTCCCACACAAAGGTTGCGCTGTCGCTAACGTTAATATCTTCCGGTTCGATGTCCATGTTGGCAAGGCTTGCGCCTACTTTGGGCATACAATCTGCCGCTAACGCGTATTCGCTGTGAGAGTACACGTCAATCTCACTCCAACTGTAGTTTATCGATTCAAGTTCTCCAAGTTGCACTCCGGAAGCCGCGCAAAGAATTTCGGCTTTACTTTTTGCGTTTGTTGCGGCGGATTGCAACAGTTCGCTGCTAATTGCCGTGGGGTCTTTCACCGAAAAGGAAACGGAAAACTCCGGCATGGCATAGCAGGAAGAAATGGTGGAAAGCACTTGTCCCAACCGTTTGGTGTCAAAGTCGAAGCACACTTGCAAACCGTGTTTGCAAACGTATCCCATAAACACGCTTTTGTAGTTTCCTTTTTCGTCTTTAACGCTTTTGTAGTCGGTCTGAACGTTAAAACTAGTCGTTTTCAAATCGTCCTTGGCAAAGCCGATTCTTTCCAGTTCACTGCCGATAAGTCCAATTCGTTCGGCGGCATATTCCATTGTTTTTTCGTAGTCTTTGTTGGTCGTTTCCATTCTCATCGAAATTACAATCAAATCGGGCTTTACGGAAACTTTTCCCACTCCTTTAACCGTTATCGTTCTCATTCAATCGCCTCCAAATTTTTTGCAACATTATAGTGTGTTTTATTTCAAAAGTCAATACCCGATTTTAGTTTTGTAGAAAAATATTCCGCCGAAAACGGTAGTTACTACAAACTGTAATATTTTCATAAATCGTCGCAGATTTGTTCGGAAATATCTCCGACAAACGGATTTCACCTACAAAGCAGATTTCACCCGCCTTGGCGGATTTGCTTGAAAAAAGGCAAGTCGAGCCGACTTGCCTTTTTCCTTGTGTGTGTA
>CAKRAM010000097.1 GCA_934294965.1 uncultured Clostridia bacterium | reverse complement strand
GTGATATAGTAACGTCGTCGGTTTTGGCTTCGCTTACGGTCGGCGGACTGATTGCGTTGTTTTATATGTTGTCGGCAATGCTCAAATCATTTTTGCCAAACGGCTTGTCAAATTCCGCATGTATGGGCTTTGCTTTCGGCTTGTTGGAAATGACAGGTGGCATTATACAAGTTTGCCAAACCGACGACATAAAAACAGCAACAGTACTATGTTGTGCGCTGACTTCCTTCGGCGGAATGTGCGTAATACTGCAATCCTACGCATTTTTATCGACTAAAAAAATGAAAATGCGCAACCTTTTTCTTCAAAAGATTACGCAATGTTGCTACTGCACGCTGTGCGGATTTATTCTTTCACTTCTATTTCTATAACGTCGTCGGAATCCTGCGACTTTTTCCGAAGTGCAAAGCCTTCGGATAAAATGTTAAACAATTCTGCCGTTTCTTCCAATCCGATACACTCGTCGGTTTTGGAATACCCGTACTTATTGTTCGCTTTTCCGTGGAACAAATAACTTTCTACAATCACACCGTTAACATCGGGATTAACCGCAACCATACGGGCGTTTTGCAATTGATTGTCGGCAATTTTACCGCTGTTTGCGTGCCCCAAATCGGCAATGATAAAATCGTTTAATCCGCGACTTTGCAACAACTGCTTGGCTTCGGAAACGGATTGCTCGGAAATATTGGAAAAATATTCGCCGTTATCCCCTCCGCGCAACACCAAATGAGCATATTTTGCCCCACAGGTGCTAAACTGAACTCCGTCAAACGGAAATACAGCCGGGTGACTTACCGCATACAGCGAAGCAACTGCCCGAGGAACGTACCCGTCGGTGGGATTTTTGACTCCTACGCACACATCCAACGATGAGGCAAACGCACGATGCAATTCGTCTTCCGAACTACGAGCACCCAAAAACCAATAGGATACAACGTCATCAAAATATCGGTACAACTCCGGATACAACAACTCGTCGGCTACAGGCAATCCCAAATCCAATGCGTCACGCATAAGTTGCCTTGCGGCAACGATACCGCCGTCCATACTTACACCGTTATCTCCGAATGCCAAGCCGTGATAGCCTGTGCCGTCGGTGTGCGGTTTTGTTGTATACACGCGCGCCACGACAAGCAAATCAGGATGTTCGTTTTTAATGGCTGCCAGTTTTTGCAAATACTCTTTAACTGCATTGGGGTTATCGGCAGAACAAGGGCCGCAAACCACAACCAGTTTTTCGCGCGTGGAAAAGTTGGTTGCCAACTGTTCGTCTAGCACTTTTTTTATAGCGATTTGCTTACTTGTCAGCGAAACCAACCGCTTTACCGTTTTAGCCGTCGGCAATTTCTTTTGTCTTACAAGCATCTTTATTTCACCAAATACTTTTTAACTTCTTCCAAACACATTTCGGGAACGTACTCCGAATAGTCCTGCCCCAAATCGGCAAGCTCACGCACAAGCGAGGACGAAACGTGCCTATACTCTTTACTGCCCACAACAAACACAGTTTCGCCGTCCCAATAACTTTTGTTGATATCGACCAAATCGATAACCGATTGTAAATCCAATGCGTTGCGTATTGATTTTATCATAACACTAGCGCCGACTTGCTTGCAAAAATCGGTCATCATTCCGCAATATAACTCAACGTAAACGTTGTCGATATGGCCGAGTGCAGTTTTTACCGTATTAAGCCGAGCCTCATCCGGCATGCAATAACTTTTTTCGGCATTCACTCCCACAACGACGTAGAGCTTGTCCACAAGTTTTGCCGCAGTTTGTATGGCGTCGACGTGTCCTTTGGTAACGGGGCAAAACGAGCCGGCAAAAACACCTACTCTCATAAACTTCTCCTATAAAACGTAAACTTTACAGTCCCTATTTTTCTACAATCGTAAGCAGAAAGCCCACCTACGGAAATCGGCAACTCTTCGTCAGCGGAATGTTCGCAAACAACGATTCCATCTTCGGAAAGCAATCCGTTATTCTCTATGGCTGTCAAAACAGACTCGTAGTATCCCGAACGATACGGCGGATCGACAAATATCAAATCGAATTTGCAATTTTGTCTTTTGAGGCAGTCTTCATATCCGCAAACGTACAATTCCGGTTTTTCGCCGATTTTGTTAAAATTTTCCGTAATCGCCTTAACGGCAAACTTGTCGTTATCGCACAGCACAACGCGCTTGGCATATCTGCTCAAAAATTCTATGGCAATTTGCCCCGAACCTGCAAACAAATCCAAAACCACGGCGTCTTTAATGTACGGATTGAGTATATTAAACAGCGTTTCTTTTGTTCTGTCAAGCGTAGGTCTTGTTTCACCTTGCGGAGCGACAAGTTTGCGCCCCTTATATTTTCCAGTGATTACTCTCATAAGTATATTTTACAACATTAATGCAAATTACACAACAATTCGTACACAATTACGTTGTCGTTACTTGGATTTGCGCCGTTTCCGAGCAGGTACACCGCTTCCCCGATGCCGATGTTTACGCCGCTAACGTCGATTATCGCGCAGGACATGCACACGCTTGCAACGATTCGACAGCGGCAACCTTTGGCAATCACACTGCTTCCTTTCAAACATCGTGGCAAACCACTTGCGTAGCCTGCGTCGATAACGGCAAGTTGCATATCCGAATCGACTTTTGCACCTCCGTAGCCGACCGTTTCACCCTTTGCTACAAACCTCGTTGCAACGACCTTCGCCGTTACAATTTTGGCAGGATTCAGACAATCCGCGCCATAGCCGTACAAACCAAGACCGATGCGAACCATATCGTAATAAAATCTATCGCCAAAAAGCGAAGTTGAAGTGTTTGCCAAGTGTTTAATTTCAATATCGCCAAGTCGCTGCCGCAAGTAACAAACGCACTTATCGTAATAATCGGCTTGTGCCGAGCAATCCACAATATCGGCACTCCACATATGCGTATACACGCCTTTTACAACAACGTTTGGATTTTGCGACAGCACATTGCACAGGTTCGGCAACTGCTCGTAATTGAAACCCAAACGATGCATTCCGCTATCGATTTTTAGATGCACAAGCGCCGCACTGCTTTTTGCCGCTGCGGAAACCTTTTCCAAAGTATCAAAACTATCTACCGTAACGCATAAACCATGCTGCAAAGCCGCAACTGTTTCTTGAAAAGAAAGCGGCATAAGTACCAACACGGGAATGTCCAAACCGCTGATTTTTATCCCGTCTTTCAAAGTTGCCACGGCAAAGTAATCAGCGACTTCTTGCAGGCATTTGGCGGTTTTAAGCAGTCCGTGACCGTACGCATTATTCTTTACAACAGCGCAAAGTTTTGTTTTGCACGTTCTTTTGAAATAATAGGCGTTGCTTAAAATTGTGTTGTAATCGATTTTTATCAACATAGACACCCCAACCAAGAACCATTAGCACCACAAAGATAATACGTTACGGCAAAAACAATTAAATTAGTTTGCCGAAATACAAAATCGTGCTATACTATACTTATGAAATATCGTGCCATTTTTTCACCACTGATAAGAATTTTGCTTTGGATTATATCAATTACGGTAATTGCGGCAGCCGTTGCAGGCATTTTGACGCTTTGCGGCGTTCATTTGGAAATGACTACGGCACAAGCCAAATTGTTTTTATATTGTTCGCCTATGGCGATTATTGCCATATTGCTAAATACAATCCATTACAAAATAACGGCTACGCACATAGAGTTGAAGTTTGCCTTTTGGGATGTTTTGGGCGGAAGAATAAAATTAGACAACGTTTTGAACATTGTAAAAACAAACGGTAAACTGTACATCAGTTATTTGTGGAAAGGCGTGGATCCCGTGATATCCGAACTTATGATCAGTCCCAAAAAATTCCAAGAAATGATTGCCGACATCAAAAGCAAAAACGCAAACGTTGTATACATTGACGAGGATGAAAGATGAAACTACTCATTGCAAGCAACAACTGCCACAAAATTGAGGAAATCAAGTCTATACTGGACGGCAAATTTGAACAAATACTGTCGCTAGGCGAAGCAAACATCAGTTGCGATCCCGATGAAAACGGCACCACTTTTGAGGAAAACGCGCTTATAAAAGCAGCCGAAATATCAAAATTGACAAATATGGCTGTCCTTGCCGACGACACCGGATTATGCGTTGATGCCCTCGGCGGCGCACCGGGAGTTTTTTCGGCTAGATATGCAGGCAATCACGACCATGCCGCAAACAGAAAAAAATTGCTTAAAGAATTGCAAGGCAAAACCAACCGCAATGCGCATTTCGAAACAGCCGTAGCGTTGATTTACCCGAACGGCAAATCAATCACCTCTATAGGCGAAGTTAACGGCACCATTACGGAATGCGAGGTCGGCGTAAACGGATTCGGTTACGACAGCATTTTCTTTTGCACGGAACTGAAAAAAACGTTCGGAGAAGCGACCGCCGAAGAAAAAAATGCAGTAAGTCACCGCGCAAGAGCTTTGCAAAATTTACTCAAAAAACTGTAAGGCTTTCAACGCAAAAACAACAAAAGCAAATCGCCGCAGGCATATTGCCTTCGGCGATTTATAATACTTGCTCAAACGATATTAAGCAAATCACGCAAATCATAAATCTCGTAGTCGACAATTGCGCCTATATTGTTAGAGCGGTGATGAGGATTGAACCAACACGTTGCGATTTTCGCATTGTTGCCGCCAAGAATATCTCCCGTCAAAGAATCCCCTATTATCAGCGCCGACGACGGATCAAAATCTTGTATTTGCGCAAAACTTTTAGTAAAAAACTCCAATTTGGGTTTAGGGAATCCAATTTCTTCGGATATAAATTTTTTAATAAAATACTTGTTCATATCCGCGCCTTGCATTCGGCTTGTTTGTATACTCAACACTCCGTTAGAAACCAAATACAACTTGTAGCCAAGCGAGTGCAAAGTCGAAAGTACTTCGTGCGCGTGAGGAACGACAAAATATCCGTTATGCAACTCTCGTTCGTAGTCGTCGGCGATTGCTCCTATTTCGGCATCCAACCCCAGTTGCTCGAAAGTCAACTCAAACCGACGAATAAGCACCTCGTCGCGGCTCATTTCGCCACGTTCAAACGCTTCCCAACAAGCAATGTTGTTGCGCTTATACACCGCAAGGACGTTATTGTCGAAATGCAAGTTTGCATTTTGAAAAGCAAACTGCAACGCCTGATTTTCGGCACTGTCAAAATCCAAAATCGTATTGTCGGCATCGAACAACAAAAAGCGATACTTCATAC
>CAKRAM010000096.1 GCA_934294965.1 uncultured Clostridia bacterium | reverse complement strand
CACAAACCGCACGGCATAAAAAATGACTGCCGCAAAAGAGCGGCAGTCGCATTTTTTTGTTAGCAGTTTATAAGACGGAAGATGTGGTGAGTGGTCGCCATAAAAATGATGTCAAGTATCCAAATGATGTTCCATCCCAAAACAAGACGCAAAATTGCTGCAATAACTCTGCCTTCGGCAAGTCTTGTAACAAAGCTGCACACAAAGTTGGTTACGGGTATAATGACCAAAATAAGGCTTACGATGTAGTTCAAGCCAAAGTAGTCTTTCCCGAATTTAGACATAACAATATTCCTCCTTAATCAGATTATTGCCATTTTAGCACTTTTGTTACAAAAACGCAAAGGTTTTTTTTCTATTTTGCCGCTTCGGCAATTTCCACTCCGCAACTTGCGCCGATGCGATCCGCACCTGCGTTTACCATTGCCATGGCTTCGTCGTAGTTGTGTATTCCGCCGCTGGCTTTAACTTTCAATCCCTTGGGGTGAACGGTTTCTGCCATAAGAGCAACAACTTCCACCGTTGCGCCGCCCTTTCCAAAGCCGGTGCTTGTTTTAACAAAGTTTGCGCCGCCTTCGATTGCCGCTTGGCAAGCCGATACAATTTGTTTGTCCGTAAGGTTGCAGGTTTCCAAACTCACCTTAAGAGTGATGTTTCCGCATGCCTTTTTGATTTGTTCGATTTCTTTTGTGGCTTTTGTCCAATTGTTGGTTTTTGCCCAAGATTGGTTAAGCACCATATCGATTTCGGTTGCGCCGTTTTTGATGGCTTCTTTTGTTTCGTAAATTTTGGTGCGAGTGGTGGTTTCTCCGAGAGGGAATCCCACAACCGTGCAAACCTTAACTGACGAACCTTCAAGTTGCTTGGCGGCAAGTTTAACGTGGCAAGGGTTTACGCATACCGAAGCAAATCCGTATTGTTTTGCCTGATCGCAAAGCGCAATAATTTGGCTCTTTTTTGCCGGTTTAAGATAAGTGTGGTCGATAATGGCTGCAATTTCTTTTTTATTCATAAATCCTCCTAAATTTGCGCAGCGGCGTGTCCGTGCGCGGGGGTAAGCCGACCAAATCGTCGGTTTTTGAATTATACCACAACTTACCTTGCATTACAAGGCATTTTTTGCATAATTTCAGCCAAAAAGGCAGTCAAAACACGCCTTGTAGTCATCTTTATAACCCTTTCTTTCGTATGCCGAACACGCCGCTCGGCGCAAACGGCACCGGACCAAATTACACTCGGCAATTCCTTTGCGGACTTTACGGCGTACCGTGTTTTGCAACAGTTTCGGCGGTTTGTAAAGCCGTCGTGCTTGGGCGAGCATATTCAAAGCACAATCCGGCCGACTTGTCCGTGCAACTTTTTCAACATTTGCATTGTGCGGATTCATTGCGTTATAAGTCGGGCAAAAATCGCCGTGCGTTTAATGCAATTATCAAAGATATTTCAAGTCGTCGCCTGCCGAACTTCGGTTTGGCGGCGATTTTTTATGTTGATATTCAAAATAGTTATTGTGCCAAGAGATTATTTGGGGGAGCAACGATTTCGATTTGATTGTTAATCCGTCGTTTTTGTGGTATACTTCAGTAAACAAAGGCTCGCACCGATAACGGTGCATATACAGGTCGCTTTGCGACGTTTTGCAGTGAGGTAAAAAAGTGTTTAAGATTGTTTTTAGTGATGCCGACGGTACTTTGCTTACCAATGAGCGGCACATTTCTCCGCTAACGCTAAAAAGCGTATTTGCTCTAAAAGAGGCACACATCCCGTTCGTTATCGTTTCGGCACGCAGCCCAGCGGGAATTTATCCGCTGTTCACGCGGTACGGATTCCGTTGCCCCGTGATTGCGTTCAGCGGCGCGGTGATAGTGGACGAGGATAAAAATGTTTTGTTCCACGAAGGCATGCCCAAAAGCGTGGCATGTCAGGTTGCGGATTTTATCGAGCAAAACAATTTGGATTGCGCTTGGAATGCCTATTCGTTTGAAAATTGGATAACAAGGGATAGAAGCGATCCGCGCGTGGCAAGGGAGGAAAGCCACGTTTGGCACTGTGCGCAAAACGGCAGTGTGTCGGATTTTGCCTCCGACGAAGTTCACAAACTTCTGTGTATTTGCAATCCGCAAAAAACAACGGAAATCGAAAGCCAACTAAAAGCACGCTTTCCTGAACTATCCATAGTAAAATCTTCTCCGTACCTAATAGAGGTTATGCAAAAAGGCATCACCAAGGCGCTGGCTGTTAAAAGGTATTGCGATTTTGTCGGTGTGGACGTGAGGCAAACAATTGCCTTCGGCGATAACTACAACGACGCGGAAATGCTTGCCGAAGTCGGCACGGGCTATCTTATGGGCAATGCTCCCGAACCTCTTAAACAAGTGTTCCCCAATCACACGACGGATAACGAACACGACGGAATTTATTTGGTTTTGAAACGGTTTTTGCCGTTGGATTGATTTGCGTTTTTGATGTGTGGCAATTTTTGCACGGCAAAAACGTTCACCGGTTGAAAACGACGTTCCGACGCGGGATCTTTTTCGATGTACTTACGATATTCGTCCAAGGTGTTTGCGACGATACAGTGCGGTTCGCCACGGGCAAGCATGGACTTGGGTAAGTCGCCCGCGTTCATTGCGCCTTCGGTTTTGTCTGCGCAGACGATTGTGTGGAAAAGTCGTTGCCCAACAAACGAAGCCTGTTGTTTCAACGGTGGTTTAGCGACGAATTTTATATCAAAATTTGTGGCAATTTGCACAAAACGGCGTTTCGGATTGCGGTAAATGGGGCAAAAACAGTAGACAAAGAACAAAAGGCGGTGTATAATAAAATTATCCTAAACAAGGAGAATAGAACCATGGCTCACAAAATTACAGATGAATGTATCGCCTGCGGCGGTTGCCAAAGTGTTTGCCCCTGCGAAGCTATCAGCGAGGGTGACGGCAAATTTGAAATCAACCCCGATTTGTGCGTAGATTGTGGCGCTTGTGCGGCACAATGCCCTGTTGGTGCAATCGAAGAAGCGTAACATCAACATTTTTTAGCCCCTGCTTGTTAGAGTGGGGGCTTTTTTCTAGGCAATAGGGATTTTTGAACCTGACTGCAGTTACCATTTGAACCTGCTCGGTGTAATTGAAAACGTACAGGAAAAAGCGGTTTTGCCTTTCTTGCGGTGAACATATGAACGTGGAACTTCTTGCAGACGAAAAAATTGAAGATTTGCAGTACAACGGATTGAAAATTATCCAAAGCGCAAACGGGTATCGTTTTACAACCGACGCCGTTTTGCTTGCCAATTTTTGCCGAGATATGACCGGCAAAAAATGTGTGGAGTTCGGCTCTGGCAGCGGCATAATTTCGGTTTTGCTTGCCGCCAAAAAACATCCCAAAAGTATACTTGCGCTGGAAATTCAGCCTGCCTTGTGGGATTTGACAAAGCGCAATGTTGCCTTGAACGGCTTAACGGACGTAATCACGCCCGTATGTGCCGACTTGAACGAGGTTAGTCGCGTAGCGGACGGCTTGGCGGACGTCGTTGTGTGCAATCCTCCGTACCGAAAACTCGGCAGCGGCGAACGCCAGCAAAACGACTGTTTGGCAATTTGCCGACACGAAATTGCCGCAACGCTGGGCGGAGTAATCTCTTCGGCAAGCAAAATTTTGAACAATCGCGGCAGTTTGTATTTGGTTCATCAGTCGCAGCGTATGTGCGAAATCGTTTCGCTTTGCGCTGCAAACAATCTTGCCGTAAAGGAAATTTTGCCGGTTTGCCCCTCCCCGGGGAAAGAGCCTAATTTGGTGCTTATTAGGGCCGTAAAATGCGGCGCACCGGATTGCGTATTGCATGCGCCCATGTACGTTACGGACGAACACGGCAACTACACCGATATGGCAAAAGCCTACTATTCCCTAAAATGAGCCTTTTTGCTTGGTGTGCTTGCACGCTTTTGTTGAAACATCGGATAGATAGTTATAGTCGCAAACCATGCCGCCTTATGCATTTTGCGCCGAACGAAACATAATAAATAAGGGATTTTGATAATGGTCTATTTTGTAGCAACTCCTATAGGAAACTTGAAGGAAATCACGTTCCGCGCTGTGGAAGTGCTAAAAAGCGTGGAGGCTATTTTTTGCGAAGATACGCGCCACAGCCGCATTTTGCTAAACGAATACGGAATTTCCAAACCGCTATACAGTTACCACAAGTTTAACGAAACGCAAAGTTTGGATTTTGTGCTGTCTTTTGTGGAGGGCGGCAAGGATATTGCCGTAATCTCCGATGCCGGCATGCCGGGGATAAACGATCCGGGCAACGTTCTTGTCAACGCGCTAAAAAAGCGCGGATATCCCTGCACGGTGGTAAGCGGTCCATCGGCGTTTGTAAACGCTTTTGTGCTTTCCGGATATCAGCCGCCGTTCACCTACTACGGGTTTTTGCCGGAAAAAATAAAAGATAGGGACGAACTTTTGGACGGCGCAGTCGGCGTTGCAATTTTTTACGTATCCGTGCATGACCTTTCGGAAAATATGGCGTATTTGGCAAATCGGCTTGGCAACCGAGAGTGTTGCTTGGTGAAGGAACTTACAAAAACGCACGAGCGCGTAACGTTTTGCCACCTTGCCGACAAAATCGACGACGCTAGGGGAGAGTTTGTGCTGGTAGTAAATTCCGCCGAGCAGCAAAATCCGCTTTGCAAGTTGCCCGTTGAGGAGCACCTAAAGTACTACTTGGACGGCGGAATGAAAAAGACCGACGCCATAAAAGCCGTCGCCAAGGATAGAAACCTGCCCAAAAACGAAATCTACAAGCAAACGCTGGCGCAGGACTAGTTGCGCCGAGCAATTTTCGGGCTGAAAGTCGACCGATGCTATTTTAATGTTTGTTGGGAACTTTACATATATTTTACCTATCGTTTGCGATATAAACATTGACTTTGTTCTGTCAATAGTATAGAATGTCAGCGAAAGGTGAAACGGTTGCCCGCACGGGCATCAAAAGGGAACGCGGTGAGAATCCGCGATTCAGCTCACTCTACTGTATTTGGTTAATCGCAAGATAACAACGTCACTGACGAAAGTCGGGAAGGCAGTCTTGCGGTGCATGAAGCCATAAGTCAGGAGACCTGCCGAATTGCCTCGAAAGTATAGGCTTTTCGGTGAGGCGAGGTTTATACGACGGATACTTCCACGCGCTCGGTTTTGTGCCGAGATCTTTTTGCGCGAGTTTTCGTCTATATATGCCATTTTTGCAACCATCGAAAAGGGTGGTTGCTTTTTTTATAAAAAAAACGCACTTGCAACTGCCATTTCGGGGATTTTTGCCTTCAAACGCTTGCTAAAACGCAAAATGCGGTTTGGCGGCTACATGCCAAAAATTGTCGCAAACGCGACGTAAAATAAGGAGGGAAATAACTAAAATGGCAAAAAGGAAAGCGATCGTGATCGTCCTTGCCCTGATAATGGCGGCGTCACTGATAACAGTTTCCGTTTCGGCAGAAGAAACTACCGATTTCTCCATCGGTACGCTTGCGGAATTGCAGGCATTTGCCGATTCGGCAAAAAACGGCGAAACGTTTGAAGGTCAAACCGTGGCGCTTACCGCGGATATCGACTTGGGCGGAGAATCCAATCCTTGGACGCCGATAAGCACGTTCAAAGGAACGTTTGACGGTAACGGGCATGTCGTAAGCGGCTTGTATATCGCAAGCGGTTCCACCGTGGGATTCTTCGGCGCTGTAAACGGCGGCACAATCAAAAACTTGGTTGTTCGCGGTTCGGTTACAGGCACATCCAACGTTGCAGGCGTGGTGGGCGATCTTACCGCAGGGCAGATTATTAACTGTGGCAACGAAGCAACGGTTAGCGGCGATTCAAACGTCGGCGGCGTTGTCGGTGTAGTGAACGGTGCGTCCACGGTGTCGGGTTGCTACAACAAAGGCGATATTACCGCAAAGACGGGTTATATCGGCGGCGTAACGGGACAGCACTGGAGAGCCGGCACGGTTCAAAACTGCTACAACGTAGGCACGGTAAAGGGACCGGCAACCGTCGGCGGCGTAGTGGGCGGACACAAAGCAGCATCTCCCGTTGTTGAAAACTGTTTCAATGCCGGTTCCGTGGTGGACTCCACAGGTAACGCCAACAACATCGGCGCGGTAGTGGGTGCAACTCGCGGAACGCAAACAAACTGCTTCTATCTCACGGGTTGCGGCACAAGCATCAAAGCTGGCGTAACGGAAGTCGCGAAAATCACCGCGGATATGCTCGGTGAAGCGTTCATTGCGGACGACGACGGTATCAACGGCGGTCTTCCCGTGCTTGCTTGGCAACAAAAAGTTCCTGATTTGATTATCGGCAGTTACGAAGCACTCACAGCGTTTGCCGATTCGGTAAACGGCGGCGAAACTTACGAAGGTAAACTTGTTCGTTTGGACGTAAACGTAACGTTGGGCGGAGAATCCATTCCTTGGACGCCGATAAGCACGTTCAAAGGAACGTTTGACGGCAACTACCACGTAGTAAGCGATTTGTATATCGCAAGCGGTTCCACCGTGGGATTTTTCGGCACTGTAAACGGCGGCACAATCAAAAACTTGGTTGTTCGCGGTTCGGTTACAGGCACAT